>CANPVW010000083.1 GCA_947581745.1 Candidatus Benthicola azotiphorus | reverse complement strand
GCAACGCTCTCAGCGAGGCCGGAGCCATCGGTTACACGCAGCTGCTGCCGAGCACGGCGACCTGGCTGGAGCCGTCGGTGGCCGAGGCAGACCTCTTCCAGAGGGACGTCAACCTGCGGCTCGGATTCCGCTATCTCCGCCTTCTGCTGGAGGAGAACGCCGGGGACATCCGGCTGGCTCTGCTGGCCTACAACCGCGGCCCGGGCACCGTCCGGGCGATCGTGGCGAACGGCGGCAACCCCGCCAACGGCTACGCGACCCGGATCATGGGCAGCGAGTAGGAAGCGGCACTGTCAGCGAACGACGATTCCGTTGGCGGCCGGCGGACCCAGCGTCCGCCGGCCGCTC
Source organism: Candidatus Benthicola azotiphorus (assembly GCA_947581745.1). Classification (GTDB taxonomy): domain Bacteria; phylum Gemmatimonadota; class Gemmatimonadetes; order Palauibacterales; family Palauibacteraceae; genus Benthicola; species Benthicola azotiphorus. The sequence goes on along the minus strand of CANPVW010000083.1, from coordinate 3,764 downwards.
CGCATCTGTGAAGGGTGGCCGGTGACCGGCGGGCTCCCGGACCCGGGGAACCGGCACGAAACGTGCTTTGTCGGGAGTCCGGGAGCTTCGTAGACGCTCAGCCGAAAGACCAGTCGCGAGATTTGGAATGTCCGAATACGACTCGCTGTTGACGAAGATCGAGACCCGCGAGGCCGTGGTGGGTATCGTCGGCCTGGGTTATGTCGGTCTCCCGCTGGCCATGGCTTTCGTCGATGCGGGCTTCCGGGTGCTCGGGTTCGATATCAACCCGGAGGTCGTGCAAGGACTGGAGCGAGGCGAGTCGCACGTCGGGGACGTGTCGTCCCGGCTCGTCGACACGGCCGTCAAGACCGGCTTCCTGGACCTGACGACGGACTTCGCCCGACTCAAGGACGCCGACGCCGTTGTGATCTGCGTGCCCACACCTCTTTCCAAGACGGAGGACCCCGATCTTTCCTATGTGATGACAGCGACCGATTCCCTCGTTCGCGTGCTTCGCAGGGGACAGCTCGTGGTGCTCGAGTCCACGACGTATCCAGGCACCACCCGCGACCTGGTGACGCCCACCCTGGAATCCACGGGCCTGAAGGCAGGCGAGGACTTCTTCATCGCCTTCAGCCCCGAGCGGGTGGATCCGGCGAACCCGACATGGCACATCGGGAACACTCCGAAGATCGTCGGCGGACTCACGGAGAACTGCCACCGGCTGGCCGTGGCCCTGTACGTGGATGTGATCGACCGGGTGGTCGAGGTGTCGTCTCCGGAGGTGGCCGAGCTGGCCAAGATCCTGGAGAATACCTTCCGGGCCGTCAACATCGGGCTCGTGAACGAGATGGCGGTGATCTCGGATCGGTTGGGGATCGATGTCTGGGAGGTGATCGAGGCGGCGGCCACCAAGCCCTACGGCTTCATGCGCTTCTTCCCCGGACCGGGTCTGGGCGGCCATTGCATCCCGATCGACCCCATGTTTCTGGCCTGGAAGATGAAGACGCTGCATTACCGCACGCGGTTCATCGAGCTCGCCGCCGAGGTGAACGCCGAGATGCCGGAGTACGTCGTCCGGCGCGCGGCGGAGGCCCTGAACTCGGTCAGAAAACCGGTCAACGGGAGCCGCGTTCTCGTCCTCGGGGCAGCATACAAACCGGACGTGAACGACACTCGCGAGAGCCCTGCCCTGGACATCATCGCGCTGTTGCGCCAGCAAGGGGCCGGGGTGGAATACCACGATCCGCACGTAGCTTCGCTTCAGCTGGAGTCGGGTGACCTGTCGTCCGTGGATCTGACAGCGGAACGACTCGAGGCTACCGACCTGGTCTTGATCGCCACCGACCACTCCGCAGTGGACTACGGACTCGTAGGCCGTCACGCAGAGCTGGTCGTGGATCCGCGGAACGCGATGAAGAGTGCGGAGAGAGCCGTGGTCTACCCGATCGCGGGCCCGCCGCGTGTGGCGTCATGAGAGCACGTCAGCGGCGTGAGAACGTGGGTCCTCTGCGCGCCTTCGTGCGCGAGGTTCCGCCCATGCGTCTGGCCACCATCACCACCTTTCACGCGGCCAAGCGCGTAGCGACGGTCACGCACCTGCGGGAAGGCTGGGTGAGCGCGCGGGCCGCACTTCGGCCGGAGGGGACCCCACAGGGCAAATTCGTTGTGTTTGGCCAGGGACGGAGCGGAAGCAGCCTGCTGCTGGACCTCATAGGGTCTCACCCGGACGTCTACGTCGAGGCCGAGATCTTCCACCGCGGGGCGCACTCGCGACTCATCTCACCGTGGCGTTACCTCAACGCGCGCGCGGCGCTGTCACCCCGCCCGACCTACGGGTGCCAGCTCAAGATATACCAGATGAAGGACGACCAGGGGATTGGAGACGTGCACGGATTCCTGAACGACATGCTGGGCGTCGGCTGGAAGGTCGTATTCCTCACCCGACGAGACCTCTTTCGCAAAGCGCTTTCGCTGGTCGTCGCTGAGGCGCGTGGACAGTTCCTCGACCGCCGATCAAACAGCCGCTCGTTGGAGTCGATTCGCATCGAACCCGAACGCCTTCTGGAAGTCATGCGGGAGAGAGCCGCGGCCGACGAAGCCGAGAAGTCAGTGCTCGAGGGGATCCCGCACGTGACGGTGACCTACGAAGCGGATCTGCTCGACGCATCGCGCCACCAGGCGACGTGCGATCGGGTTCTGAGCTACCTCGGACTCGACCCGGTGCGCGTGGAGACCGACTTCGTTCGCACCGGTCGGAACCGTGTGTCGAACTACGTCGAGAACTACGACGAGCTGTGTGCCGCGCTCGGGGGGACGGAGTTTGCCTCATACCTGCCCGAGACCGAAACCGCCTGATCCCGCCTCCCCTTACCGCCTGACCGTGATCCGATCGCCCGGATGGATGCGGCTCGAATCGAGCCCGTTGATCTGCATCAGCTGCGCCGTCGACACGTTGTAGCGCCGGCTGATCGCCCACAGCGTGTCTCCACGCTGGACCGTCACCGTGAGCGGACCCGTTCCCGAGGCCGAGGCTCCGCCCGAAGGCGCGGCGCTCGCCACTCGAGTCGGCGAGGCGCCGGATCGGGGAATGACCAGGCGCTGCCCGATCTGCAGTCGCCTCGGATTCACGTTGTTGTTCGCCGCCCGGATCGCCGTCACGGAGGTGCCGTAGAGGCCCGCGATGTGGCCCAGGGTCTCACCGCGCTGGACACGATGCTCGAGCCAGGTCACCCGTTCCGAAGGGGGAACCTCGGCGTACGCCACGACGAACCGCTCCGCCGTTCCAGCCGGTACCCGCACCTCGGCGGCCTGCTTGGGCGGGGTGACCCGTCTGGGGTACTGGGGATTCAGCGTGCGGATGTCCTCTTCCGAGACACCCGCCGCGTCGGCCAGCACGTCGAAACTGGTCGCGTCGGGCACTTCGACCGTATCGAACTCCAGCGGTTCGAGCGGAACTACATCGCCGAAGCCGTACTTCTCGGGGTTCTTGGCGATGATCGCGGCCGCGATCAGTTTCGGCACGTAGTTCCGGGTCTCGCTTCTGAGGACGCGGGCATCCGCCAGGTCCCAGAAGTCGGTCGAGCCGGTCCGCTGGATCCCGCGGTTGATTCGCCCCGCTCCTGCGTTGTAGGCCGCGGCGGCCAGGTACCACGATCCGAACTCCTGGTACAGGTCGCCCAGGTGCGCGATGGCGGCGTCCGTCGCCTTGAACGGGTCACGTCGCTCGTCCACCCAGTAGTCGATCTCCAGGTCGTACAGCCGGCCCGTTCCCCTGATGAACTGCCACATGCCGGCGGCGTGGGCCCGGCTGTACGCATTGGGGTTCATGCCGCTCTCGATCATGGCCAGGTACAGCAGGTCCTCCGGCAGCTCCGCTTCCCGCAGGCGGGTCCGTATCATGTCCTCGTACCGGCCGGCTCGAGCGAGATACGTGGCAAACCGGTCGTGGGCCTTGACCGAGAAGAACTCGATCCACTTCTCCACCGCCTCGTTCGTCTCGAGTGGTATCTCGAACCTGGCGGCGTTCGCCGGATTCGTGCTGAGTCCGAGCGGATCGGCTCCGAACAGGAGGTAGAATTCCTTCCGGTTCACTTCGTCGAGGCTGTCCAGTACCTCTTCCGCGTCCTGCTGGGCCTGCTCGAGACGAGCTTGATCCACGCCCTCGGCTTCGGCCTCTGCGAGCGCTTCCTCGTCTGCGCGGGAGGCGGGCTGGGGTGCGGCAGTGGACGGCGTCGAAGCGGCAGGGCTCATCGAGGCGGGCTCGGGGTTGGAGCTGCAGG
>CANPVW010000082.1 GCA_947581745.1 Candidatus Benthicola azotiphorus | reverse complement strand
ACGATCTGGGAGCGGGATCCGGTCGAAGGTCTCGTGGCGGACGGTCAGATGATGGGATACCACCACGAAGGCTTCTGGTCGTGCATGGACACGCTCAGGGAAAAGCGGATGCTCGAGGCGCTGTGGTCCGAGGGCAACGCACCGTGGCGGGTCTGGGGTCCGGAAGGAGCGTCCGGTCACCGGTGAGCACGCTCCTGGAACCCGTTCCACCTGCCGTGGCGCTGGAACCTCCGACCTGTCACTTCTGCGGGTCAGATCTTCGTCACTCGTTCCTGGACCTGGGCATGTCTCCGCTCTCCAACGCTTACGTCAGCGAGGCGGATCTGAGGCGGGCCGAGAAGTTCTATCCGCTGCACGCCTTCGTGTGCGACGGCTGCCTGCTGGTGCAGCTCGAGGAGCACGAAAGTCCGGAGCACATCTTCAGCGAGTACGCCTATTTCTCGTCCTTCTCCGACACCTGGCTCGCGCACTGCCGGGATTACGCGAGCAGCATTGCAAGCCGACTGAGTCTGCGCCGGGAGAACTTCGTGGTGGAACTGGGCAGCAACGACGGCTGCCTGCTCAAGAGCTTCGCGGACCGAGGCCTGGAGGTCCTCGGCGTCGACCCCGCCGCGAACGTGGCCGAAGTCGCGATGCAGGCGGGCGTACCCACACTGGTCCGGTTCTTCGGCGTCTCGGTGGCGCGGGAGATCCTGGCTGCCGGCCGGCCGGCCGATCTGATTGTGGCAAACAACGTGCTCGCCCACGCCCCACGGCTGAACGACTTCGTCGGCGGGATGAAGCGGCTTCTTGGCCAGACGGGCGTCGTCACACTGGAGTTTCCGCACCTCCTGAGGCTGATGGAGGAAAACCAGTTCGACACGGTATACCACGAGCACTTCTTCTACTTCTCCTTGCTGGCCGTCCAGCGCGTGTTCGACGCGCACGGATTGACCTTGTTCGACGTCGAGGAGATCCCGACGCATGGTGGCTCGCTGCGCACATACCTGCGGCACCGGGAGGACGAGTCGAGGCCCGTACGCGGCACCGTAGCCGAGCTTCTCGAGCGAGAGCGCCTGGCCGGACTGGAACGTATCGACACTTACGTCTCGTTCGGCGCCGGCGTCGAGAGGATCAAGAGGGATCTTCTGAAGCTCCTCATAGAGGCCAAGGACTCGGGCCAATCGGTCGTCGCCTATGGAGCGGCCGCCAAGGGGAACACGCTTCTGAACTACTGCGGAGTGCGCACGGACTTCATCGACTTCGTGGCCGATCGTAATCCGTACAAGCAGGACCGATATCTGCCCGGGACCCGGATCCCGATCTGTCATCCCGACCGAATCCGGGACGCGCGCCCCGACCTGGTGCTCATTCTGCCCTGGAACCTGGCGGAGGAGATCGTCGGCCAGTTGTCCTACATCCGGGACTGGGGCGGACGGTTCGTCCTGCCGATCCCCGATGTACGGGTCGTGACGTGAACGGCCCGGCTCGAACGCCGGACCTCGTGGGACTCGTGCCCGCGGCCGGCTCGGCTTCCCGAATCGCGCCTCTGCCGTGCAGCAAGGAGCTGTTTCCGATCGGGTTCGGGCCAGTCGCCGGCGACACCGGGCCGCGGCCGAAGCCCGTCGCCAGCTATCTTCTGGAGCGAATGGCCGCCGCGGGAGTCCGCAAGGCCTTCGTGGTGCTGCGCGACGGCAAATGGGACATTCCCTCCTATTTCGGCGGCGGTGATCGCATCGGCCTCGACCTGGCTTATCTGGTGGTGCGGAAGTCCTTTGGAGTCCCTTTCACGATCGATCACGCGTATCCGTTCCTGAAGGATTCCGCGGTAGCGTTCGGGTTTCCGGACATACTCTACTGGCCCGAGGACGCGCTCGGTTCACTGGTGCGAAGAAGGGAATCCAGCGCAGCCGAGATCGTGGTCGGCGTCGTCCCTACCCGACGACCGGAGAAGGAAGACCTCTTGGAGCTCGACGAGCGGGGACAGATCACCGCGATCGAAATCAAGCGGGAGAGCTCGGACCTGCGGCACACCTGGATGCTGGCCGTATGGGGTCCGGCATTCACCGAGTTCATGCACGCCTTCGTGGCCGATGTCGAGCCGGAAGTCTCCGCCAGCCAGGGACTGTGGCGCGGTCGTGAGCTGTATGCGGGGGACGTCCTGTGGGCCGCCCTGCAGAACGGCCTGACGCACGAGACGGTGGTATTCGAAGAAGGCGGCTACATCGACATCGGCACGCCCGACGAACTCTCGCGAGCGGTGCGAGCCTACGCCGGGAGCAGCACGGAACAGGAACCGCGGCTGCGGCCCGGGAAAGATCCTCGATGAAGAACTCGTTTGGCGGAGTATTCGACGGCGTGACGGTACTCGTGACCGGGCACACCGGTTTCAAGGGCTCCTGGCTCAGCATCTGGCTGAACGAACTGGGGGCCAGGGTGATCGGCTACAGTCTCGAGCCGCCGACGGAGCCCAGCAACTACGCCGTGTCGAGGGTGGCAGACCACCTGACCGACGTCAGGGCTGACGTACGGGACGGAAGTCGCCTTCGGGAGGTGGTCGAGACGCACCGGCCGAAGGTGGTCTTCCATCTCGCGGCGCAGTCCCTCGTCCTGGAGGGTTACCAGGATCCACTGGCCACGTTCCACATCAACTCGGGTGGTACCGTGAACCTGCTGGAGGCGATCCGCACGACCGATTGCGTCCAGGCCGCCGTATGCGTGACGACGGACAAGTGCTACGAGAACCAGAACTTCATCTGGGGATACCGGGAGACGGACAGGCTGGGTGGCCACGATCCCTACAGCGCGAGCAAAGCGATGGCGGAGCTGGCCGTGGCCGCCTACCGGAGCTCGTATGCCGGCGAGGCGGGCGTCCTTCCGCCAGTAGCCAGCGTTCGCGCCGGCAACGTGATCGGCGGAGGCGACTGGTCTGCCGACCGGCTGGTTCCGGATTGCATGCGGGCGCTCATGGCGGGCCAGGACATGGTTCTCAGGAATCCATTGCACGTCCGGCCCTGGCAGCACGTGGTCGAGCCGCTGGCCGGCTACCTCTGGTTGGCGGCCAGGCTGCTCTCGGAAGGGGAGCGCTTCGCCGAGGCCTGGAATTTCGGGCCGGCGATCCTCGAGATGGTGACTACCCAGGAGCTGGTGCAGGAAGCGATTCGCCTGTGGGGCGCCGGGTCCTTCACCGCGGGCGGGGCCCGGGTGGAGAAGGAGACGACGCTGCTCAACCTCAGCTGGGAGAAGGCAGCGCGCCGGCTCGACTGGCGACCGGTATACGCCTGGCAGGAGGCGCTGTCCGCGACGGTGGACTGGTTCAGGGCATTCCACGAGGCGCAGGCCCGTGGAGTCGATTCCGTGAACATGTACGACGTGTGCGTGGAGCACCTGCGGGAGTACTCGAGAAGGGCCCGGTCGGCGGGCGTCGCCTGGGCCTCTGAATGAGCCTGCGAATTCTACAGGTCAGTTCGTTCGACGCGTCCGGCGGGGCCGCTCGGTCGGCCTACCGCCTCCATCGCGGGCTGCTCGACCGCGGGCACCACAGCCGGATGCTGGTCGGTCGTCGCGATTCGGACGATCCAACCGTGACGGAGCACGGCACTCCGCGCGATCCGGTGTCGAAGCTGCGCACGCGCCTCCGGCGCCGCCACCTGAAACGGGACTTCCAGCCCTACCAGGGCAGGCGGCCGAGCTGGCCGGAGAAGTTCACCGACGATCGGAGCTGGCGGGACTGGGAGCACGGTCACGGTCTGGACGGCTTCGATGTCATCAACCTGCAGTGGGTCTCGGGCCTCGTCGATTACCGCCGTTTCTTCGCTGCCGTTCCGCCGGGAGTGCCCGTCGTCTGGACGTTGCGCGACATGAACACGTTCACGGGCGGCTGTCATTACGACGCGGGTTGCGGCCGATACACGGCACGTTGCGGGTCCTGTCCCCAGCTCGGGTCCAGCGACGATGACGACCTGTCTCGCCGCGTCTGGCTTCGGAAGGAAGAGTTGTTCTCTGGACTGCCGCCGAATCGACTGCACCTCGTCACGCCGAGCCGGTGGATGGCGGAGGAGGTCGCCCGCAGCTCCCTCCTCGGGACGCGATTTCCGGTCTCCGTGATTCCCAACGGCGTGAACACCGAGGAGTTTGCGCCACGCGACCGGTCGGCGGCCCGGGAGGCCCTGGGAATCCCGCGTGAGAGCCTGGTGGTGCTGTTCGTCGCCTACTCCGTCGCTCCCCGACGAAAGGGATTCGAGCTGCTGAGCCAGGCGCTGCGCGAACTGGCGGAAGTTCCGAATCTCTTCCTCCTCTCGGTAGGTGGCGGGACGCCCGAGCCGAACCTCGCGGTGTCGCAGCTGCATCTCGGAAAGGTGGCGCAGAACCGCTTCCTCTCGGTGGCCTACAGCGCGGCTGACGTGTACGTGATTCCTTCGCTGCAGGACAACCTTCCCTCGACGGTGCTGGAAGCCATGGCCTGCGGCACGCCCGTCGTGGGCTTCGACACTGGCGGCATAGCCGAGATGGTCGATCCCGGGCGGACCGGTGACCTCGCTCCGGTGGGAGACGTATCGTCTCTCGCCCGGACCATAGAGAGACTGCTCGCCGCGCCGGATGCGCGGGCGGAAATGGCCGGACGTTCACGACGACGGGTCCTCGAGGAGTTCAGCATGGACCTGTACGTGAGCCGGTACGAAGAGCTGTATGAGGCGCTGGCGGGGGGAGGATCGTGAAGAGGTCCTCGAGGCGGCACGTCCCTGGTGCGATCAACAGCTTCTGATGATCCAGCGAGGCCCATCCGGCATCTCCCGCACGGCGCAGGCGAAGCTCCCCGCAGCCCCCCCGGGGCGCTCGGGCTGGCCCTGGACCTCGGACGAGGAACCGGATGGCTCGCCTTCGGAGAACGTAACGTGGCCGAAGATCACGGTCGTGACTCCCTCCTACAACCAGGCCGGGTTCCTCGAAGAGACCATTCGGTCGGTTCTCCTGCAGGGATATCCCAACCTGGAATACATCGTGATGGATGGCGGCAGTACGGACGGAAGCGTAGGGATCATCGAGAAATACGCTTCAGCGCTCTCGTACTGGTGCAGCGAGGCGGACCGCGGACAGAGCCACGCGATCAACAAGGGTTTCGCCCGGGCGACGGGAGAGATCTTCGGCTGGATCAACAGCGATGACATCTTCTTCCCGGGAGCCCTGCGAGCCGTTGCGGACGGAATCGCGAACGCCGACATGTTCCTCGGCGGGATGGTGAAGGTGCGGAAGGACGGGGAAGACTATGTCGAGGTGAAGCGCTCGACGCCGTTCGCAGGCCAGCCGATTCACTCCGTCCGCATTCTGTCCAGGGGGCCGAGATACGAGTTTCATTTCTATCAACCTTCGCTCTTCTGGAAGCGTTGGGTCTGGGAGAAGGCCGGGCCGCTCGACGAGCGCTACCACTACGTAATGGATGTGGAGTGGTGCAATCGAGCCCTGGCGGCCGGCGCCAGGCCATCTCTGAGCGATCGCCCGCTCGCGCGCTTCCTGCTGCACGAAGATTCCAAGAGCGTCTCTCTCGAGGAGCGGTTCGCGGCCGAGTGGTTTCGCATGTACCTGCGCCTGGGTCGTCGGGCAGGATTCCGCTTCGGGGCCTGCCTCGCGGCATCTCTCAAGCCTGCCCGGACGGTGCTCGGAACGCGAGCGACCAAGGAGCTGGCCGAGGGAAGGGCCGTGAGAGCATGGCAATACCGGAGCCTGGCTCGCGCTGTGAAGCTCCTCGGACGGATCCTGGGGGTGCAGGCATCGGCGGGTGGTCATACGGGCAAGCCGGGTGCCTGAGATGACGAGTCGCACTCGGCGGTCAGCCAGGGTCCTGTTCGTCCTCCGGAGCGGGGGTGGCGGGTCCCTGATCAACGTGCTCCTGCTCGTCCGATACCTCGATCAGGAGAGATTCAGACCGACCGTTCTGTTCTACGATTCGAATCCTTACGTGGACGATTTTCGTGAAGCGGGGGCCGACGTTCGAGTGCTCGACAGCTCGGTGTCGGTGCGGTCGATGTCGAAGTTGGTTCCACACGGCCTGAGGCCCAGCCGGTCGGAACACAGGGTGCTGCGTATGGCCCGGCGAGTGAACCGATTCGTCCAGCGAGACTGCCCCGTCTCCCTCCGGATCGCGACGGTCATCCGCGACGTGGAGGCGGACCTGGTCCAGAGCAACATCTGTCCGAGCGCGGACCGTGCTTCGATCCTGGCCGCCGGATTGGCGCGCGTCCCACATGTGTCATATTCCCAATATTTTACGGCTGACGAGCCCTGGTTTGACCGTCCCCTCTCGGTCTTCGCGGATCGGTATCTCTGCATCTCCGAAGCGGTTCGCCGGCAGGTGATCCAGGGCGTCCGCGTCCGGGAGGACAAGACGCGCCTCGTCTTCGCTCCGTTCGAGTTTCCGGCCGCGGCGGGGTCGGCAGAAGCGGCGGCCCGAGTGCGGACCGAGCTGAAGTTGAATGGTCGGCACAAGCTGATCGCGAACGTCGGCCGGCTCGTACCGTGGAAGGGACAGGATATCTTCCTGCGGGCCTTTGCCGCCATCGCTGAGGATCATCCCGATGCGCACGCGCTCGTAGTCGGCTCTCCGGGAGACAACCGTGCTGGTGTCGCTTACGAAGCCCAGCTCCGTGATCTGGTCTCCGAGCTGGGACTGACCGGGCGGGTGACTCTTACGGGACACCGGACGGACATCGAGGACATCATGTCGGCCTCGGACGTAGTCGTTCACTCGTCCTCTCAGGCCGAGCCTCTCGGACGGGTGATCATGGAGGCGATCGCGCTGGAGAAGCCGGTGATCGCCACGGATGGTGGGGGCGTTCCCGAGATGGTGCGAGACGGTTCCTCGGGCTCCCTGGTTCCGCCCGGCGATGAGCGCTCCATGGCGGTCGCCCTCCGCTCCGTGCTCGATGACCCGGAACGCGCCGCGAAGATGGCGGCTACCGCCCGACAGCAGGCCAGGCGGCGATTCTCCGCCCGGACCTTCGTTCAAACGCTTGAGAGCGAATACGACCGGATCCTCGGCATCTGAGCCGCGTCGGTTCCGGGGCACAGCGCCAAGCATGGGAATTGCAACCGAAGGAGCCGTTCCGTCCTGAGACCGTTCGATCTGGCGTCGATGCGGTGACGGCTCGATACCATGGAATCACACCACAACAGGAGAGAAGCCGTGAGCAATCGCACAAAGCTGCCGGGTTGGCTCGCGAGGGCCGGCCTGGTCATGCTCGCGTTCGCCGCGATGTCGTGTGGGGACGACAACCCCAGCAATCCGCCGACCACAGGCAGTATCCAGGTCACGGCCACGACAACCGGCGCCGAGCTCGACGCAGATGGGTACACCGTTTCAGTGGACGGGGGAGCCGGACAGGCGCTCGCCATCAACGGCTCGGTGACGATCTCGAATCAGGCGGCTGGAAGCCACGATGTGGAGCTTGGTGGCGTTGCCGCAAATTGCACGGTGGCTGGGGATAATCCCACGAGCGTAACCGTGACGGCGGGCAGCACGGCGACGGCCTCGTTCACCATCACGTGCTCGGCCACCGCCGGTGCGATCGAAGTGACGACGGTCTCCACAGGGGATGACATAGACGCCGACGGCTACACCGTCTCGGTGGACGGCGGAGCCGGACAGGCCATCGGGGCCAATGGAACGCACACCTTCTCGGGCCTCGACGCGGGCGACCATGCGATCGAGCTCGCTGGCGTAGCCGCCAACTGCACGGTGGGGGGAGACAACCCCCGCACGGTGGCCGTTACGGCCGGCGCGACGGCCCCGACGCAGTTCGACGTCACGTGCACCGCTCTGCCGGGCGATCTGAAGGTCGTCAACGTCACGTCCGGCGACAATACGGATGACGCCTACACAGTGAGCATCGACGGCGGTGCTGCTCAGGCACTGGCCGCGAACGACTCGCTTACCGTTACGGCCCTGGACGTCGGTGATCACACGGTGGAGCTCGGTGACGTGGCAGCCAACTGCACGGTCGGGGGGAACAACCCTCGAACCGTGGCGGTGACGTCGGGGAGCGAGGTGCGTACGCAGTTCGACGTAACGTGCCAGACGTCCGGAGGACTCGACGTCACGACATCGACCTGGGGACTGAACCTCGACGCGGACGGTTACAGCCTGGTGGTCGACGGCGGCGCCCCGCAGGCCATCGGCGTCGACGAGACGCTGAACCTGCAGCTGTCCGCCGGTGATCACAGTGTCCAGCTGGCGGGCCTCGCATCCAACTGCACGGTGCAGAACGGAACCAACCCGCGCACCGAGACCGTAGTCGATGGCTCAACGGTCGCGACTCAGTTCGACGTGTTCTGCTGGCAGACTCTGCAGAACCAGGTCGTCTTCGAGACGAATCGGGACGGCAACAACGAGATCTACGTCCGGATTCCGGGCGGGGCCGTTTCGAACATGACAATCAACTCCGCGCTGGACGAGAATCCCAGCGTTTCGTCGGACGGCAACGCGATCGTGTTCGACACCAACCGGGACGGTGCCCTGTCCGTCTGGCGGATGGACGGCTCGGGCTTCACGAAGCTCACCTCTTCGGGTACCGAGTTCGATCCGAGCTATACGGGCCTGGCGGGCTCGCGGCAGATCGCGTTCGTGAAGCGCTCGAGCGGGGACGATCAGATCTGGATCATGAACAACGACGGGATCAACCGACAGCTCATCGCTGCCACCGCGAGCTTCGACAACTTCCATCCATCGTTCTCGCCCGACGGCAACTGGATCCTGTTCGCCAGCAACCGCGATGGCAATGACGAGATCTACGTCGTCAACGTGAATACCCTTACCCAGACGCGCCTCACGGTCGACGGCGGCACGGATGCCAAGCCGGCGTGGTGGTACGATGGATCGCGCATCCTCTGGGTGAGCAATCGGTCGGGGAACTTCGACGTGTGGGCCGCGGACTTCGACTCGGTCACACCCGCGATCTCGAACCTGGAGAACCTGACGAACGACCCGCAGGGTGACTTCATGCCGGCCATGCGGCCTGACGGAGGGGCCATCGCCCTGGTGCGGGATGGCACAGGCTTCCAGGACATCTATACGGTGGATCCGGACGGGTCGAATCCCGTCCCACTGTTCGTCACCAACTTCAACGATCTGAACCCGGCGTGGAGTCCCTGGACACCATAGGCTGGCCGGTTCCAAGATCCGTAGAACCAGCAGTCAAATGCAGCACGGGTGAGGCCCCCGGGGAACGTCCCCGGGGGTTCCACCGCGCTTCACTCCTCAGCACCGTTGGAGGGATGCCATGATCCGTTCGGCCGTCCGCATGGGCTTGCTGACACTTGCGATAGGGATGTTCGCGGCGCCGGCGTTGGCCCAGGATGACGTCGGCTTCGATTCGCCCCTCCGCCCGGGGGACGTGCTCCGTGTGTCCGTGTGGCCGGATACCGATCTGAGCGGCGAGTTTCCGGTGGAGATCGATGGCAACGTATACCTGCCGTTTCTGGGCGGCGTACGCGCTATCGGCATCCCGGGCGACGAGTTGCGCCGACAGATTCGCGAAGGGTACCAGTCGGCCCAGCGAAACGCGGTCGTCACCGTCACGCCGCTGTATCGCATCGGCGTGACGGGCTCCGTTCGGCGGCCTGGCGCCTACATGGTGCCCCCCACCGACGGGTTCTTCGACGTGATCGCGACCGCGGGGGGGTTCGACCTGCGGGCGAGGGAAGACAGAGTCTCGGTGATCCGGGAGGGTCAGGTCATCGTCCTGAACGCCAAGGACGCGATCAACAAGGGAGAGACCCTGCCGCTGGATGCTCTCACACTCCGGTCGGGCGATCAGATCATAGTGCCCTTCGGCGCGGAGCCATGGAGTCGGAGAGACTGGATCGCCTTGGGCAACTTCCTGATCTCGCTGATCCTGCTGTACGATCGAATCCAGAACTGAGCCCTGGCAGACCGGCCGTGCGGATGGATGCCGGACGACCCGGCCCGTGAGCGGATCCGGCGCGCCGGCGTCGCACCGGGGGGCACGCAGGATTCTGTTCGTCACCCACACGAGCGAGTGGATCGGACCCAACGTAAGCCTGCTGGAATTGCTGACTCGACTTCCGAGTCACCTGGTACCCTTCGTAGCCGTTCCCTCGGCCGGCCGGCTCACTGAAGAACTCGCCGAACGGAGCTTGCCCTTCGAGCGGGTCCGTCTGGACAAGTACGGAATCCTGCCCCTGGCGAACTTGATTCGGCGCCACGAAGCGGCACTCGTGTACGGGAACAGCGTGCACGGTGCTTCCCGAAACGCCCTTATCGCGGCGAAGCTGTGCCGGGTCCCTTTCATCTACCATCTGCGAGAGATCGCATCAGCCGCCCAGCGCCGCAGGGGGCGGCTGTTCGGCTGGGCAGACGGGGCAGTGGCCGTTTCGCGCGCCACCGCAGATTCGTATGGAGGGGCGTTCCGCGTCGCTCCGGTGGTGATCTACAACGGCGTTTCCCTGGAACGCTTCGGCCGGAGGCGCGGCCACGGCGACGAGACACGGCAGAGTCTCGGAATTCCGGCGCGGGCACCGGTGATCCTGCACGTCGGCAATGTCTACGCGCGGAAGGGGCAATTGCAGGCCGTTGACGCCTTCCGTCAGCTGCGACGCCGCGTCCCGGAAGCCCACATGGTCCTGGCGGGTCGGCTGGACCGGGATCCGGACTACGTGAGTGCCGTGCGCGAGGCGATCGACCAACCGGACATCGGGGGCCGGGTCCTGCTGCTCGGATTGTGGTCCGGTATCGAGAGGCTCATGGCCACTTCGGACGTGCTGCTGCACACCGCGACCCAGGATCCGCATCCGAGAGCCGTCATAGAGGCCATGGCGTCCGAGCTGCCAGTAGTGGCGCTGGACGTGGACGGTGTCGGGGAGACTGTCGTCGATGGTGTTACTGGTTACCTCATCAAGCCGCCGGGAACAGCTGTTGAGCTGGGGGATGCCCTGGCGCGCGTGCTCGAGAACGAGCAGTTGCGTGCATCGATGGGTGAGGCCGGCCGAGGCCGCGTCGCCCAGTGCTTCTCGGCGGGGGCTACGGCCTCGGCAATCGCCGACTTCATCGATCGGACGATCGGGGCGTGAACGGCATTTCGAGGATTGCCGTGTGCCTTGTCGCGGAAAGATGGTGGCCCACGTTCTCGGGTGCGGCCCGAAGGTTCGAACAGTACCTCCCCGGTCTCGCAGATCGCGGAGTGGATGTGCAGGTGATATGTCCCAATCAGGTCGCAGGCGTCCCTCCGGGCGGCCAGCACGACGATCGTGGTTCCGACGTGGTCACGATAGACCTGCCCGCCGAACGCTCGTGGCGGCGCAACGCCCTGTTTCAGAGCAAGATCGCGGAGCATGTCGCCGATCGCGGGGCGGACGTCGTTCA
Organism: Candidatus Benthicola azotiphorus; assembly: GCA_947581745.1. GTDB lineage: Bacteria > Gemmatimonadota > Gemmatimonadetes > Palauibacterales > Palauibacteraceae > Benthicola > Benthicola azotiphorus. The sequence goes on along the minus strand of CANPVW010000082.1, from coordinate 144 downwards.
CTTCCTCACACTCGAGCCCTTGAGGACGTTCAGCTCCAGAGGGCTCCGGGGCATGGGGCGCAAGCCGGCGAGGCTCTTCACGGGCACCCTGATCCCGGGCACTGCCGGCGGATACCCGGCCCGGTTCAAGCAGAGGCTGTGGCT
>CANPVW010000081.1 GCA_947581745.1 Candidatus Benthicola azotiphorus | reverse complement strand
TGGTGCACGAGGAGGGCTGGAGGGTCGAGTGGTGGGGCCGGGACCGGCAGCCGGCGTTCCGCGATCCCAGAGGCCAGGTCCACGTGGGACGGCCGCGGAAGACCCCGAAGCTCGAGCCCGATCCGGTCGCCGCGCTCGTCGAGGACACCAGAAGCCGCGGGGCCGACCCGGACTTCCATACCCCAGGCGCTCGCTGGAAGCGCGAGGCCGACATCCCCGACCGCGTCTACTTCGCCGCGCTCGAGGCGATCGGGTGAGTGCGCGAGGCGACTGGCCGAGCGACGGACCGCCGGGAGCCGGGAGCGGCGCGGGAGCGGCGCGAGCCGTCGGGCGCCCGCGCTAAGTCCCGGTCTGGCACCCGGAAGGGGCCTTCAGGCGGAGGCGTCATTTGCGTGGCCGGTCCTCGTATGACACGATCCGAGGTCTCGTAAGCTCTGCGGATTGGAGGAACGATGGGAAACTCGAGAAACGAGAAGCCGGGTCCCTGGATCGATCGCCCGGACCCGGAAGGAGCGGACGGAAAGCTGGCCGAGGCGTACGAGACGATCAGCGACGGCCGTCCGCTCGACCACATCCTCGAGATTCACGCTCTCCACCCGCAATCGCTGCTCGATCACTACGCCCTGTATCGCACCAGCATGTACGGCCCGTCGCCGCTCAGCCGCGTCGAGCGGGAGTCGATCGCCGTGGTGGTATCGGCGGTAAACGACTGCTTCTACTGAGTACAGCATCACGGAGCGGGGCTCCGTCGACTCGGCGAGGAAGTGGACTTCATCCAGGGGCTCGTGACCGATTGGCGGGCAGCGGTTGCGGGGAACCTGCGCCTGAGCGCCATCCTGGCCTACGCTGAACGCCTCACGCGAGAGCCTGCCGAAGTCGGCGAAGGGGACGTCGAACGGATGCGGGACGCAGGCCTGGACGACGAGGCGATTCTGCACGTGTGCGAAGTCGCCTCGTACTTCAATTACGTGAATCGGATGGCGGACGGACTCGGAGTGCGGCTCGAGGACGACTGGGCCCACCCGCTCATCCGGATGTCCGGTGAGAGCGCCGGGTGAGGCGACGCTTGGAGGGCCTCGGACCTTGTGCCCCCCCGCACATCGGATAGCTTGAAACCCCCTTCGGCCGGCGCCTCGACGGGCTGGCGCCCGGTCGCTGTTATGACCCGCAACGATGTGGCCTGGACCCTGACTTGAGCGACGAAAGAAGGACGGGGGAGTACCCCGTGGCAGACGGATACAACGCGGGACTCGCCGAGGAGCTGTACGAGAAGGCGCTCCGCGGCAGGGGCGTCGTGCCGCCCTCGCTCGCCGACCTGGCGAGCGGCGTGGCTCTCACCCACACCGGGCGTACTGCCGCGTCACTCACCTCGGAATCCGCGACGCCGGAGCAGCTGCGGATCGCGTCGGCTGCCGGCTCCCTGGTCGAGGCGCTGCGGACCCTGGGACACCTGAACGTGCAGCTGGATCCGCTGGGAACGCCGCGCACGGGCCACCCGTCGATCACGCCGGAGTTTCACGGCATCACGTGGGCGGACCTCGCGACGATCCCATCCTCCGCAATCGGCCTGGAGGCGCTGGGGGCAACTGCCCGCGACGCGGTCGAGCGGCTGCGGGACATCTACGCCGGGAGGATCGGATACGAGCTGGATCACATGGAGGACCCGGCCAAGTGGAACTGGCTGGTGAACTACATCGAGTCCGGCCAGCACATGAATCCGATGGACCCGGACGGAGAGGTCCACCTGCTTCGGATCCTCACCGAGGTGGAGGGTCTGGAAAGCTTTCTGCAGCGGTCGTACCTGGGGCAGAAGCGGTTCTCGATCGAGGGCCTGGACATGATGGTCCCGATGATCCGGCGGGTCATTCGCCGCACGGCCCTCGGTGGCACACGGAAGTACTTCATCGGAATGGCGCACCGCGGCCGCCTTAATGTTCTGGCGCACATCATAGGGTTCTCGTACGAGGCGATCCTGGCCGAGTTCGAGGGACGGGCCTCGCGAGGCATGCAGAACCGGGCGGCGGAGGCGGGCACGGGAGATGTCAAGTATCACATCGGCGCGCGCGAGCTCGTTCGCTCGGAGGTCGGGGAGTTGGAGATCTCGCTCGCTCCCAATCCGAGCCACCTCGAGCACGTGAACCCGGTGGTACAGGGGATGGCGAGGGCGGAGCGGGAACTGCTGGCCCGGGCAGCCGGGGCGCCGGTGACGGAGGACGACGAGAGTCGCCTGGACTCGTTCGGCACGACCGTGCTCCCGATCCTCGTCCACGGGGACGCCTCGTTCATGGGGCAGGGGATCGTTCCCGAGACGCTGAATCTGTCACGGCTACCGGGCTACGAGAACGGCGGCACGATCCACATCGTGGCGAACAACCAGCTGGGGTTCACCACGGATCCACGCGACAGCCGATCGAGCCGTTACGCGAGCGACATCGCGCTGGCGTTCCGGATGCCGATCGTTCACGTGAACGCCGACGATCCCGAGGCCTGCCTGTCGGCCGTGCAGCTGGCGATCGACTTCCACATGGAGTTCTCGGAGGACGTGGTGGTGGACCTGGTCGGCTACCGCCGCTACGGCCACAACGAGGGCGACGAGCCTGCGTACACGCAGCCCCTGATGTACGAGAAGATCCGTCATCACCCGACGGTGCGGAGCCTGTGGGTGGATCAGCTCGTCGCGAAAGGGACGATCGAACGGTCCGCGGCCGATGCGATGGCCGACGCCATTCACGAGCGCCTGACGGAAGCCCGGCTTGCCGTGTCGGAGGAAGACGATGCCGAAGACGATCCCGACATCGGCGCTCCGACCGCGGGCAGCACGCTCGGAATCGGGATGGAGGTCGAGCGGGACCGTCCGCGCGGGTACGATGCGCTGACCGAGGAGGGAGCCTGGCGGGACGTACCGACGGGCATCGACCGGGCGCGGGCCACGGAGCTCAACGCCGCCATTCACGCGTGGCCCGGCGACTTCCAGCCGAACCCGAAGCTGGCCCGACAGCTCGAGCGTCGCCGCGACTCGCTCGAGGACGGGATCGACTGGGCGCACGCCGAGACCCTGGCGTTCGCGGCGCTTCTCACCGACGGCGTTCCCATCCGGCTGAGTGGTGAGGACTCGGAGCGAGGCACGTTCAGCCAGAGGCACCTCGTACTGCACGACGCCCAGACCGGACGCACGTGGACGCCCCTGAAACACCTGGGAGAGGAACAGGCCCAGTTCCAGGCGTGGAACAGCCCTCTGTCGGAAGCCGCGGTCCTCGGCTTCGAGTACGGATATGCGACCGTGGCGTCGGATTCGCTCGTTCTCTGGGAAGCCCAGTTCGGCGACTTCGCGAACGTGGCACAGGCGATCATCGACCAGTTCATCGTGGCCGGCCGCGCGAAGTGGGGGCAGGAATCACGCCTCGTTCTTCTCCTGCCGCACGGCTACGAGGGACAGGGCCCGGAGCACTCGAGCGCTCGCCTGGAGCGCTTCCTGGAACTGGCGGGCCAGGACAACATCCGCGTGGCCAACTGCACGACTCCGGCGCAGTACTTTCACCTTCTCAGGCTGCAAGCGCTGCGTTCCGCCCGACGTCCGCTCGTGGTCATGACGCCGAAGAGCCTTCTGCGTCACCCGGCCGCCCGCTCGGGCATCGACGATCTGGGCGGAGGGTTCGAGCCGCTGCTTCCGGCCGTCGATGTGGAGAGAGACCCGGCGCGCGTCCAGCGTCTTCTCCTCTGTTCGGGCAAGATCTACTACGACCTCACGGGCTCCGAGGAATGGGCAGGGGCGCAGAGCGTGGACCTGGCGCGGGTGGAGATGCTCTATCCGTTTCCCGCTCAGGAGCTGAGCGCCCTGGTGGCGAAGTACCCGGGCCTGACGGAAATCGTGTGGGTGCAGGAGGAACCGGAGAACATGGGTGCCTGGCGAGCGGTGGCCCCGACGCTGCGACAGATCGGGAGCGGAAGAGCGACAGTCCGCTTCGTGGGGAGGCCGACCGCGGCCAGTCCGGCGGAAGGGTACGCAGCGGCTCACGCCGCCGCGCAGGCGAGCATCGTCGAACAGGCTTTGGGGGAGGTGTAGAGCGAGGGCTCCTCGCGGCGGGACGTGTCAGGCGTCCTGTGCCTGCGTCGGCGCCTGCCAGTCTTCCCGGTTCAGAGCCGTCTTCCCCTGTCCGTGCGGGATCGGGGTCCGTGCGAAGCGGGCTCCGATCTCCTGCAGTTCCTGCAGTTCTTCCCGATCGAGAGTCCCGTAGACTCCCGCCAGATACTCTATGGTATCGTCAAGCCAGTGCTCCGCGTCCTCGGGCGAGGCCTCCAGCACTCCGCAACGGTGCATCTCGCTGAAGAGCTGATCACGGGCGGCATCGAAGGTCGTCTTCTTCTGTCCCACCAGGTCTCCTTTCGTCGATTCAAGGTCAAGTGTGTGTAGACGAACTCCTTAGCGTAAGACGCACCCGGGCGCGAGTCAAATCGGCAATCCCACCGCGCACCGGGTCGAGTCACCGGAATTACGAGAGAGC
>CANPVW010000080.1 GCA_947581745.1 Candidatus Benthicola azotiphorus | reverse complement strand
TGAACGCGAGCAGGAGAAGTGCGAAGGGGACGAAGACCAGCCACACCGGGCTCATGGGCGCGAGAAGAACCGTCGCGACCACCAGCGCCGCGGCTCTCGAGAGCGTCCAGCCTCGCTCGGTCACGATCCGGTGTCCCCCGTCGGCCCGATCACTGCCCGGTCAGGAGTGGTAACCCTGGATGTACGGGATCAGGGCCAGGTATCTCGCCCGCTTGATCGCCGTCCCGAGCTGACGCTGGTGACGGGCGCAGGTGCCCGTCGCCCGCCGCGGGAGGATCTTGCCGCGGTCGGTGATCATCCGTCCCAACGTGTCGGCGTCCTTGTAGTCCATCCGCTCCACGTTGCGTTCGCAGAACTTGCATACCTTTCGGAAACCCATGGCTCAGTCCTCCCCGTCTTCGTTGTCGTCATCATCATCGTCATCATCATCGTCTCCATCGTCGTCATCGTCGCGCCCCCGCCGCCTTCGCCCGTGATCGTCGTCCTCATCGTCGTCATCGCCCCGGCGGTCGCTCCGATCGCCGAGCGGCGCCGGAACCGGCAACTCGCCCTCCGACAGCACCACCAGGTGCCGCAGGAGATCGTCATCAAGCTTGAGGGCTCGCTCGAATTCGGGAAGGACGGTTGGAGAGGCCGTGAACTGGGTCACGACGTAGTAGCCGTTGTCGTTCCGGTCGATCGGATACGCCAGCTGGCGCTTTCCCCAGTGCTCGACCGCCGTGATCTCGCTCCCCTCCCCCGCCAGGATCCTGGCGTGGTAGCCTTCCAGTCGCGCCTCGATCTCGTCGGTGGTCAGGGAGGATTTGAAGATGTAAACGACTTCGTAGTCCCGCATTGCGTTCGCTCCTTCGGTCTGAGTCGGCCGCGGGAACGCCCCCGCGGCAGGAGAATCTGTCATCCGTCGCTATGTGGACCCGTCCTCCTCGCGGAGGCGGTCCGCCAAGCTATGCGGCACGCGCCTGAGGTTCAAGCCGGCGCCGCTATCGCAGGAAATGAGTCCAGGCGACCAGCTCCCGCAGGACGTCCGTCACTCCAGCGTCCATGATCACCCGCCCGTGAACTCGCGCGAACCACGGCGCCAGAACCAGCGACACGACGCTGATCAGCTTGATCACGATGTTCATCGACGGCCCGGAGGTGTCCTTGAACGGATCGCCCACCGTGTCTCCGACGACCGCTGCCTTGTGCGGTTCGGATCCCTTACCGCCGAGTGCGCCACCCTCGATGTACTTCTTGGCGTTGTCCCACGCACCGCCGGCGTTGGCCATGAACAGGGCCAGCAGGACGCCCGACAGAGTGGCACCGGCCAGCAGACCGCCCAGGGCCTCGACGCCCAGGAATCTCCCCACGATGATCGGCACCATGATCGCCGTCACGCCCGGAATCACCATCTCTCTGAGTGCCGCGCGGGTTGAAATGTCCACGCAGCGGGCCGAATCCGGCTTCGCGGTTCCCTCCATCAGCCCCTCGATCTCGCGAAACTGCCGGCGCACCTCGGCGACCATTCCCGCAGCCGCCCGCCCTACCGCCGTCATGGTGAGCGAGGCAATGAAGAAGGGGGTGATTCCACCGATGAACACCCCGATGACGACGAGGGGATTCACTATGTTGATTCCGGTCTCCGTAAGACCGACCGCGTTGGCGTACGCCGAGAACAGCGCCAGGGCCGTCAGGGCCGCCGAGCCGATGGCGAAGCCCTTGCCGATCGCCGCCGTCGTGTTGCCCAGGGCGTCCAGCCGGTCGGTGATCGCCCTCACGTCCGGTCCGAGCCCGGACATCTCCGAGATCCCGCCCGCGTTGTCGGCGATCGGCCCGTAGGCGTCGACCGTCATCGTCACGCCTACCGTGGCGAGCATTCCGACCGCCGCGATTCCGATGCCGTACAGGCCGGCGAATTGAAAGGCGAAGAAGATCGCCGCGCAGATGAGAAGCAGCGGAAGGGCGACGGACTCCATTCCCACCGCGAGGCCGGTGATGATGTTGGTCGCCGCTCCCGTCTCCGACGCGGCCGCGATCGCGCGCACCGGTCTGCCGGCCGTGTAATACTCGGTTACCAGGCCGATCGCGATGCCGCACAGGGAGCCGAACAGCATGGCCCAGAAGGGCCCAGCGGCCGGGTTGCCCCAGGACCAGAACTGCTCCGTAGACCCGGCGAACACGTCGAGACGCACGGTCACGAAGTAGGCGCCGAGCCAGAACAGGACCGCCCCCACGAAGGTCGTGTTCCGCAGGGCCGCTGCCGGGTTCATCTTCTCGAGGACGCGCATCGACAGAACGCCGACCACCGAGGCGGCCAGCCCGATCATCGCGTACAGGAGCGGAAGCGCCACGGCTGCGAGTCGCCGGTCCGGTTCGATTGTGGCGACCATGACGCCCAGCACGATCGTCGCGACGATCGACCCGACGTAGGACTCGAAGATGTCGGCTCCCATGCCGGCGACGTCGCCGACGTTGTCGCCCACGTTGTCCGCTATGGTGGCCGGGTTCCGCGGATCGTCCTCCGGAATGCCCGCCTCCACCTTGCCGACCAGGTCCGCGCCAACGTCCGCGGCCTTCGTGTAGATCCCGCCACCGATCCGGGCGAACAGTGCGATCGAGGAGGCGCCCATCGCGAAACCGCTGACGATCTCGCCGAACGATCGAAGTCCGACCGTCTCGGGCTTGAAGATCAGCAGCACCGCCCCGAGACCGGCCAGTCCCAGGCTGGCAACCGCGAGGCCCATGACCGCGCCGCCGCTGTACGCCACCCGAAGGGCCTTCGCCTGACCGGAGGATCGAGCCGCCTCAGTCGTTCGAACGTTGGCCTTGGTCGCCGCCTGCATACCGAGGAAGCCGGCGAGGATGGAGCACGCCGCGCCGAACACGTAGGCAGCCGCCGATGAGGGCCCGATCAACCAGTACAGCATCGCAGCGACCACGAGAACGAACGGGACCAGCACGGAGTACTCGCGGCGAAGGAACGCCATCGCTCCCGAGTGGATGGCACTCGCGAGCTCGCGCATCACCTCGTTTCCAGCCGACTGACGCCTGACGTAGACGTACATCAGCAGCGAGAACACCAGGCCGCCAAGCCCGCTCCACAGCGCCCAGGTCATCCAATGCTCCACGAAAAGCCTCTCCTGTCATCCGTTACCGTCACAAGGTCCGCCGTCACGCCCTGTTGAGCGCGTTCATGGCGGAATCCACCCCGTCTGTCATCCAGAGCTCGACGGTCAGAGCCAGCCTGCCGAACTGTGCCAGGATCGACTCCTCGTCGCTCGGCGAAGGAGCGCCCAGCACCCAGTCCACCAGGCCCGCGTCCCGCCCGGCGGGCTCGCCGACCCCGATTCTCAGCCGCGCATACTCGGTGCTGCCGAGCGCTTCCTCGACCGAGACCAGGCCGTTGTGACCGCCCGCCGAACCCCTGCCCCTGATCCTGTTCCGGCCGGGAGGTAGCGCGACGTCGTCCACGAGAACGACCAGGTCCTCCTCGAACCGGAAGCCGGGAACGGAGAGGTACCTCTCCAGCACCCCGCCACTCCGGTTCATGTAAGTCAGCGGTTTGACGATTCGGACGTCCCGGCCGTTCACGCGCCCATCGACCGATTGCTCCGGGCCCGACCGTCGGAAGGGGCCAAGCGACCAGCGCGTTGCCAGGTGATCGGCCAGCCACCAGCCCACGTTGTGCCGTGTGTCGCGATACCGGTCGCCCGGATTTCCGAGGCCCAGGACGAGCTTCATCCGTCCGCCCGGCTCGAACTACTCGTCCTCGGATTCCCCGTCGTCGCCGCGGGCCGTGATCACCTCGGGCTCGACCATCTCCCCGAGCTCGGCCATCTCTTCCTCTTCCTCGGCCCCTTCAACGGCAACCACCTTCGGGTGCACGACCGTGCACACCGTGAGGCTGTCGTCCTCCAGAACCATGACGTCGCCCGTGTCGAGATCCCCGATGTGCAGCGAATCGCCGATCTGCATTCCCGATATGTCGGCCCGGAACGAGGACGGGATGTCCTTCGGCAGGCACTCGACCTCCAGCTCGTACCGGATCACCTGGAGGATGCCCCCGTTTCGAACGCCGATCGGGTTACCCTCGAGGCGCACCGGCACATCGACCCGGATCTTCTCGCCCGCGGTGATCTCGAAGAAATCGACGTGAAGGATCGTCGACCTGTAAGGATGCCGCTGAATTTCCCGGATCAGGACCTGCTTGGGATCGGCATCGCCGACTTTGAGATCGATCAGCGTGTTCTCCGCCGAAATCCTGCTGATCAGGGCCCTGAACTGGAGCTCATCCGCCTGCACGGCGAGCGACTCGGAGCCGTGACCGTACACGTTTCCCGGGATCTTGCCGCTGGCCCTGATCCGGCGCACGGCGCCCTTCCCCGTCTCGCTCCTCGTCTCGACCTGGAGTACCACCTGCTCACTCATCTGTGATCCTCGCGCGCCGTCCCGCCCGGTCCGGCATCTTTGTTCGTGCTTCGTGAAGTCGTGTCAGGTGAACAGCTTGCTCACCGAACGATTGTAATGTGTGCTCTCTATGGCCCTGGCGAGCAGGCTCGCCACGGAGACCGTCTTCAGGTTCCGCAGATTCGCGCTCTTCTCCTCCGAGATGGCGATCGTATCCGTGACGGCCATCTCCATCAGATTCGCGCCATTCAGTCTCTCGACCGCCGGGCCGGAGAGGAGCGCGTGCGTCGCGATCGCGTATACCTCACGAGCTCCCCGTTCGCGCAATGCGACCGCCGCGTTGGCCATGGTTCCGGCCGTGTCCACCATGTCGTCCGAGATGATGCACCGTTTGCCCTCCACGTCTCCGACGACGTTCAGGACCTCAGCCTCGTTCGGACTGGGACGCCGCTTGTCCATGATCGCGAGGCCGGCACCCAATCGCTTGGCGTATCCCCGCGCCATCTTGGCCGCACCCACGTCCGTGGCTACCACCACGAGGTCCTCCCTGCTCATTCCCTCGTAGTGGGTCATGAACACGGGTGCCGCGTACAGATGGTCCACCGGGATGTCGAAGAACCCCTGTAACTGGTGCTGATGAAAATCGATCGTGATCAGTCGATCGGCGCCCGCCGCCACGATCAGATTTGCCAAGAGCTTTCCGGCGATCGACACGCGCGGCTGGTCCTTGCGGTCCTGGCGCGCGTAGCCGAAATACGGCACGACGGCCGTGACGCGCGCGGCCGACGCCCGCTTCGCGGCATCGATCAGGAGCAGCAGCTCCAGTATGTTCTCCGCCGGGGGATTCGTGGACTGGATCACGAACACGTCCCGCCCCCGCACGTTCTCGTCTATGCGAACGAAGATCTCCCCGTCCGCGAAGCGCTTGACCGTCACCTCACACAGCGGCCGATCCAGCTCTTCCGCGATTCTCGCGGCGAGGGCCGGGTTCGCCGTGCCCGTGAGCACCATCATGGGCGTCCCGGTGGCCGACAATTCCGTCATGCCCGCCTCGCTCCGTGCGCAGCGTGGTGAACGTCCCGAAAACAGCCGCGTATGTTACACCTGGTCCCCGGAAGCGTCAACCGCGCTGGAACGCACTCCGTCTGATCCACGCTCCGCCGGCGGGGCGTCCAATCGGCGCTCGTACTGCAGTTGCGTCGGATAGGCGAAGTCGACTCCGGCCTCGCCGAGCCGTCGCATGAGGGCCAGGTTGACTCGCTGCTGCACGTCCATGAACACGGCATAGTCGGGGACGACCACGAAGTACACCGTCTCGAACTCGAGGGCCCAGTCACCGAGCCGCTTGAAGTGGCACCGGTCGAAACGTGTCACCTCCTCGGTCTCGATGATCTCCCGCACCCAGGTCGGGATCCGGGCGACGAGGTCCGGGTTCGTCTCGTATACGATGCCGAAGCCGAATGCGACGCGCCGGTGCGCCATGCGCCCGTAGTTGCGGATGCGGCTCTTCAGGAGATCGCTGTTCGAGAACACGAGCTGCTCACCCGACATGCTCCTCAGCTGCGTCGTCTTCAGCCCGATCTTCTCGACGGCTCCGAGGTAGTCGTCGATCGCGAGGAAATCACCGACGAGAAACGGCTTGTCGAAGATGATCGAGAGTGACGCGAACAGATCGGCCAGGATGCTCTGGACGGCCAGGGCCACGGCGATGCCGGTGATCCCGAGACCCGTCACGAGCGCCGTGACGTTGATACCCCAGGCCTGCAGGACGAACAGGAGCGCGAGGAACCAGATCGCCGCGGTTCCGACGACGCGAATCAGGTGAAACGAGGTGGCGACCTCTGGATCATCTGCGTATCGCTCGTGCCTCATGCCGTCCAGGAGCGCCCTGAATCCGCAGACGCCCCAGATGGCCATCTGCAGGAGGACCGCGGTCGCCACGACTTCGTTCAGGATTCCCTCGATTGCGGCGGGTGCCTCGATGAACCTCAGGCCCACATAGGCGCCGGCCACCAGATAGAAGAAGCCGCGCGTCGCACCGGCCGCGGCGACGATGGCGTCATCGATCTGGTTCCGGGTGTCCTTCGCCAGGCGTCCGACACGACGAATGGCCGCGGGCAGCAGGATCCTCAAGGCACCGGCCGTGCCGAACCCGACGCCGATGGCGATCAGCCAGGCCCCCACCTCGTTTCCGAACACGACCTGTCTGAGAACGTCCATTCCCTCGCGCCCTTCCTGTGACATACGGGCCGAACCGTCCCTCGGGTCCGGCCAGGGGCCAATCTCGCGCCGCTCGTGAGAGCCGCAAGGGTCGGGTCGGAGAGGCCTTGAAGCCCCGGTGAGGTTGCACCTATTCTCGGGTGCTGGCGTTGTCGCCCCGAAGCTCCAAGGAGGGATGCAGAGGACCGTGGATCCGTCGAGATCGCTACAACCGCCGGTCGTCCACGTCTTCGCCGGCGGGGACCTGGACCGCGCTGCGGCGCTGAGGAGCGATCCGGACAGGATGAGAGCCATGCGCTCCGCCCCGGGGGCGCGGTACCTGCCGTTCCGCTCCTTCGATCCTCTCGTCGCCGGCGATGCTGCACCGCGCCTGGCGTGGCTGGATCGCTCCGAGATCCCCGGGCGCCCCGTTGAGAACTCGAGTCCGATCTTCCTGGGCCTCGGAGCCGCCGACGGA
>CANPVW010000079.1 GCA_947581745.1 Candidatus Benthicola azotiphorus | reverse complement strand
GCCGGTATGCTCAGCACGGCTCCCGCCGCCACGATCCCCGCCGTCAGCGAACGGGTGCCCCGAACCGTGAGCATGCCCACCGTGGCGACGAGAGACGAGTACGTGAGCATGATCGCGATCCGGTAGGCGGCCAGTGGATCGAGGAACCGGCGGAAGGCCACGTAGCCGAGGCCGCTCAACTCGCGCGACAAGGGTGGGTGTGGGATCCGCTCGGGCTGCCAGCGCCAGAACTCGGACACGACTTCCCGGTTGAGTACCGTCAGGGGGTGTCCGTCCAGCAGAGCTCGCCAGAGCCGACCGGACCATTCCAGCTGTAGCCCGGAGCTGTGGAAGTAGTTCCCGACGTCACTGACGATTCCGTAGTCGCCTTGAGTGGCGAAGGTCACCAAGAACGCCGCGAAGAACAGGCTGGCTCCCAGCCACGGCGCGAACGGCATCCCCGGATCGCCGTCCTGGCCCGGCCCTGGCTCGAACGGTCCTCGCACAGGCAGCCTCGTCTCCTCAGTCGTGTCGCCCTCTGCAATTGCGAGGGACCGGGCGGAACCGTCAAGGAGTGGACAATCCGGCAGTAAAGCGTCAAGCTAGGGGTCGATGCAAGGCAGGGCTACTCGCACCCGAGACCGACAGGGGGGCAGCACGTGGGACGTCGAACGAACTATGGATTCGAGAAACGACAGAGGGAGATCAAGAAGCAGAAGAAGAAGGAAGAAAAGGCCGAGAGAAAGCGGCTGAAGAAGGAAGAGGGTTCGGAAGATCTCACGGGAGCGGCGTCCGGCGATGATATCGGTGACGAGGAGCTCACCTAGGCGAGCCCGCACTCAATCGAGCGAGCACAAGGAGAGGGATGAATGGGCGTCGCGGACTCGGGTAGCCTGCATCACACGTCCTACGTCGTGAACGACATCGAGCGGGCGGCTCGCACGCTCGCCGATTCGCTGTCCATTCAGTGGGGACTGTGGACGATCGAGCCGGAGCGCTGCACGGTTCACGGGAGCGAGCTCCCGTTCTCCTTTCGGGTCGCCATCGCCGAGGTCGGCGATTCGAACCTCGAGTTGATTCAGCCACTCGAGGGCCGCAGCGTCTACGTGGAGCATCTCGAGGAGAAGGGTGAAGGATTCCACCACACCTGCCTGATCTACCCGAGCCGGGAAGCGCTGCGAGCGGCGAAGGATGAGCTGGCCGCGCAGGGGCGGGAGATGACCCAGAGCGGGGACCTGGGGGACGCAGGCGAGTTCTGCTACTTCCACATCGCCGAAGTCGACTCCGCACTCGAACTGCTGTTTCTGTCTCAGCTCCCTCCGCCCGAGACGGCGATCGGCTAGACGCCGACTCGAACGCCACCTGACTCGGAGATGGGCGCATGCGCGTAGACACGGCGAGATCGTCCTGGGTGATCCGGCTGGCCACCGGCATGTTCATCGGACTGGGATGGGCGGTGACGCCGGTCAACCCGCTCGGCGCCCAGAGCCTGAGAGGATCGAAGAGCTCTCTCGACCTCCAGAACCGGGTCGCGGCCGAGCACGACTACACCTTCATCCGCACCGCCGACCAGGTGCGGTGGTTCGTCGAGAAAGGCTATCTCGTTCGTCTCCGCAGCGGACCCGGCTACGAGCTGAAGCGCATGTCGTACCCCTACGCCAGGCCCGAAGTGGAGCTGTTCGTGTCGCGCCTCGGGACTCAGTACCTGGCCGCGTGTGGGGAGAAGCTCGTCGTGACCAGCCTGACACGCCCGACTACCCGTCAGCCGCGAAACGCGTCATCCCGATCGGTGCATCCGACGGGAATGGCCATGGACCTGAGACGGAGCAGCAACCGCACCTGCCGTTCCTGGCTCGAGAGCGTCCTGTTGAGGCTCGAGGGGGCCGGGGTCCTGGAAGCGACCTACGAACGGCACCCGCCTCACTTCCACGTGGCGTTGTTCCCGAAACCCTACGCGGCGTACGTGGAGCGCAAGGTGGCGTCCGGCGACACGGCGGGAGAGCTCGAGTACCGGGTCCGACGAGGGGACTCGCTGTGGTCGATCGCGCACCGACACGGCATCGACGTCACCAGCCTGCGCACCGCCAACGATCTGGACGGAAGTCGGATCTACGCGGGTCAGGTTCTCACGGTGCCGCTCGGGCGCTGAGCCTCGACACCTCCAGCGAGCTCAACCGCCCACCAGCCTGAGCCCGGTGGGCGCGGCCGGCGGGATGCCGTCTCCAGCGTCATCCGTCGTGGCCGACACTTCGACGCTCCGCTCTCCTTCGAGCCCTTCATCGTTCACGCTGGAGACCGCGTATCGATACGTGGTGCCCGGCTCGAGATCCGTGTCGGCGAGGAGCGTGTGCACGATGAAGGCGACGAACGAGCCGTTCCTGTAGACGTTGTAGCCGTCGATGGGGCCCTCGGAAGAGGACGGCGGGCTCCACGTCAGATCGATCTGCGTCGGCCCGGCTACCGTGGCCGCGAGGTTCTCCGGCGGCGGCGGACCTACCTCGACCGCGAGGGTCGCAGCTGCAGCGACATCGCTGCGGTCGCTTTCGGTTCCGAGCTCATCTACGGCCGACACGCGGTACTCGTAGCGGGTCTCCGGCAGGAGATCCGAGTCCGCGTGAATCGTGTCGCCGGTCGTGGCGACCTCGTCGCCGTCCCTCCAGACACGATAGAACGCGACCCCGGCTTCGGCCTCTGACGGAGACCACGCGAGATCGATCCGGTTGGAGCCGACGGCAGTCGCCGCGAGGTTCGCGGGGACGGTCGGGCCCGGCGGAAAGTCGGTGGTTACCTGGACCGGATCGCTCAGGTCGCTCTCACCGTGGTTATCGAACGCGCTGACGCGGTACTCGTACGTCGTCGCCGGTTCCACGTCCTCGTCGCGATAGTCGCTCCTGTTCGTTTCGGCGATCCTGTTGCCGTCCCGATACACGTAGTATCCGTCCGATCCGTTCGATCTCCTCCAGTCGAGGTCCACGGCGTGGGGACCATCGGCGCTCCCTTTCAGCTCCCGCGGGGTGCGCGGTGCGACGACATCGGTTGCGCTGTGAAGCGCCCCTGCCGTGAGAATCATCACGATCGCGCCGGCGCTGAGGATCGCCGTGCGGAGCTCCCGACGTGAAGGACGAATCACCGACCCACCTCCACGGGAAGCGGCTCGGACAGGTCGCTCTCGTTGCCATCCGCATCATACGCGGTCACGGCGAACAGATAGTCACCCGCTGCCAACCCTCGCACGGTGATGGTGTTGACGGATCCGACATCGATCACGGTCCCGGAAGTCGCGGGTGATTCCGTCTCCGCGTAGTACAGGCGGTATCCGGACAGGTCCTCGAGTGGTCTTCCCACCGCGTCGGTCGTCGGCGCGTCCCACTCGAGTGTCACCGCATACGTGTCGGACGGATGGGTCGGCAGCGAGCCACCGGGACCGTCTGGAGCGCATGCGGCTCCGGCGACCAGCATGAGGACGAGGCAAAGCGTCAGCAGGATCGTACTCTTGTCGCGCACACGCCACATGAACAGACGCCTCCCGTTCACCCCACGCCACAGCCAGGGTGCCTGAGATACCGCTAGAATCCGCTCATCATGCGAGCAGCCTTGATGAACGGTCCTCGGTGACCTGAGTCAGCGGCGCAAACTTCCTGCCAGAGGTGGCCCGAAACTGGAGGAGTGAAGTGGGCACGGATGAGACGAAGCGGCGGACCCGAGGAGAACTGGGCCCGCCGCTCACGTCAGAAGCATCGCCACGCGGGGCGACTCGGTAGAGGCTACTTCTTCTTGGCGGCCGGCTTCTTCTTCGCGGCCGGCTTCTTCTTCGCGGCTGGTTTCTTGGCCGCCGGCTTCTTGGCGGCCGGCTTCTTCTTGGCGGCCGGCTTCTTCTTCGCGGCCGGCTTCTTGGCGGCCGGCTTCTTCTTGGCGGCCGGCTTCTTCTTGGCGGCCGGCTTCTTCTTGGCGGCTGGTTTCTTCGCCGCTGGCTTCTTTGCGGGCATGATGATCACCTCCCGGAATGTGAGATGCCCACGGGCGAGAACGCAGCCCCCGGAATTCAATTATGACTGCTCGATGGAAATGCACAAGAGTTGATGCCGAGCGAACTCTCCGGCGACCGCCCCGGTCACGTGCGCTCGCCGGTCTCATCGGGTAGTTTACGAGTGTTGAAAATTCTCCAAGGAGGCGCCATGAATCCGATCACCTTCACGGATCCCAGGAACGCGCCTCCGCCGGCAGGGGCATTCGATCGCTTCTTCCTCAAACTGATTCGTGACCCGCGCGACCTGCCCTTCGCCAGGGTCCAGGTCCTGAACCTCGTCGTGATGTCAATCCTGACCGTCTGGCTGTACGTGGACTTCAACATCTGGAACGCACTGCTCTTCACCGCCTGGTACGCCCGACAGCTCGGTCCCTATACGCTCATGCTGCACAACGTCTCGCATCGGAAGTTCTTCCGCATCGAGTACGGATGGCTGGACTGGCCGCTCATCTCCATCCTGGGGATGTTCTTCGGGCACATGCCCAACGGCTACTTCGCGCACCACCTCGGGATGCACCATCCGGAGAACAACCTGGACGAGGATCTGAGCTCCACCATGCACCTGCAGCGCGACAGCGCGTGGGACTTCTTCTTCCATTACCTGGGTCACTTCCTCGTCCTGGGTGGTCACGATCTGGCGGGATACCTGCGTGATCGGAATCGGGATGGCATCCTTCGTCGCATGCGACTTGGGATCATGGTGTGGTTCGGGATCGTCATCTGCCTGGCCTTCGTGAACTGGCAGGCCACGCTGCTGGTCTTCGTTGCGACCCTGCTCATCACGCGCACCGCCATGATGTCGGGAAACTGGGCGCAGCATGCGTTCATTGACGCCGCCCAGCCGGACAACTGCTACGTCAACAGCATCACGTGCATCAACTCCACGTACAACCGCCGGTGCTTCAACGATGGCTACCACATCAGCCATCACTGGAAACCGACCCGGCACTGGACCGAGCACCCCGACGAACTGGCCGAGAACCTCCCGGCATACGCCGATGCCGATGCAATCATATTCCGGAAGCTGGACTTCTTCCTCGTCTGGGTCTTCCTGATGCTGAAGCGTTACGACTGGCTCGCCGATCATTACGTCCCGATCGACGATCGCAACAGGACGAGGGAGGAGATCATGGCGCTCCTGAGAGAGCGCACGCGGCGTATCACACCGGGCACGCCGGCAGCCGCAGCGGTGGTCTAGTTCTACTTGCGACGACGATCGAGCATCCAGCCGCGCCTCACGAGGCGGTCGTCCTGAACCGAAACGAAGGAGCCCGGTTCGATCTCATCCACCACCTGCATGACCCTGGGGACGTTGCGGCGGCGCACGGAGGTGAGCAGCACGTTGACCGGACCGAGACGACCAGTGCCCTCCATCTCGGTCACTCCGAACCCTTCTTCGCGCAGTCGAGCCGCCAGCTCCCGGTGATCGCTGGACGTTACGATCTGGACCGCCGCCAGTCCGAGCGCGAGACGCGCCTCGATCCACAACCCCACGTGGGTGCCGGTGGCGAATCCTGCGGCGTACCCTATGACGTGCAGCGGACTGGAGAGGTTCTGGACGACGCTGCCCGCAGCCACCACCCAGATGAGGATCTCGAAGAAGCCGATCAACGGCGGCAACAGCCTCTGACCCTTCACCGCGAGCACGATGCGCACGGTGGCGAGGGACACGTCGCCGATCCTCAGGAAGAAGATGATCAGGGGCCCCCACGGACCCGCCAGCAGATCAATCATGGCTTTCTCCTGCCACCTGGTGCGGCGCCCGTGATCCCGACCCCGCCATGCACACGGCAAGTTAGCCAGCATGGCCTCGCTTTATCCACCGAACAGAGAACTCGAAGCCGTCCGCGCAGAACAGTAGGACCCGACGCCCGGTGTGCGTGAACCCGCACGGGGCTAGATTCTCGCGGGCAGGAACCTGGTGGCGCTGCCCCTTCCGGCCAGGCGCCAGGCGACGCTTCCACCGCCGGCCCGGAGCACGAGGACCTGGCGAAGCAGCTGCAGAACCCCTTCGCTGACCTGATCACCCTTCCCCTTCAGAACATCACGTCCCTCGGCGTCGGTCCGGACGACGGCCGTCAGAATGTGTTGAACCTCCAGCCCGTAGTGCCCGTCCACCTCGACGAGGATTGGAACCTCATCGCGCGGCCGATCCTCCCGGTCTCTTCCACATCGGTGCCGCAATCCGAGTTCGGGCTTGGCGATTTCAACCTGGAGCCGTTCCTGTCGCCGCGGAAGGGAGGCACGCTCGTATGGGGCGTGGGCGTGATCGTGGGCGTTCCACGGTCACTCTTCTCTTCGAGCGCTGAGATCAGGCACCGCTCGTTCGGGCTGCCACGGTCGACGATGTACGAACCGTAATCACGTGCACTGCCCAGGTGATCCATGACGTTTGAGGGTCATCGCCGCCGCAGGCAACGAGGTCTCGCTGTTCGTCCGAGCGTGGCGGCTGGTGCCGTGTCGGAGCTACAATGGCGCGGATTGGTCGAATGAGCCTTAATTCCTCTTACTTCTTGCGGGAGCTTGCCGCCAAGTGGATCTCAGGGAGTTCGCGAGAGAACTGTCGCGACGGAAAGTGGTCCGAGCGGCCATGTTCTACGCGGTGGTGGCGTGGGTCCTGATTCAGCTCGCGGACGTGATCTTCCCTGCCCTGACACTGCCGGACTGGACCATTCGATTGTTCGTAGTCCTCGCGATCCTGGGGTTCCCGCTCGCCGTGCTGCTGTCCTGGTTCTTCGACCTCACGCCGGGAGGGGTCACCCGGACCGATTCACGGGATAAAGTGGATGCTGAACCCGGCGGCACACCGGCCGCCGCTCCGGTGGTCGGCGCGGCTCCCTCGGAAAAGTCCATCGCGGTACTTCCCTTCGTGGACATGAGCGAATCGGGAGACAGCGAGTACTTCAGTGATGGCGTGACGGAAGAGATCCTCAATGCCCTGACCCGGGTCCGGCACCTGCACGTAGCATCGCGTACCTCCGCTTTCGCGTTCAAGGGGAAGGACCAGGGCATTCGAAGCATCGCCGGCGAGCTCAACGTGGCGACGGTCCTCGAGGGAAGTGTCCGCAAGGCCGGCAGCCGCCTGCGCATCACCGCCCAGCTCATCAACGCGGCGGACGGATATCACCTGTGGTCGGAAACCTACGATCGCGAGCTGGAGGACGTGTTCCAGGTCCAGGACGAGATCGCGCGTTCAATCGTGGAAGCCCTCAAGGTCCAGCTCGACGTGCAGGCGACTCCGCGCCTCGTCACGCAGGCCACCCGCAACATGGACGCGTACACCCTCTACCTGAAAGGACGCTACGTCTACAACAAGTTCCGGAGGGAGGACCTCGTACAGAGCCTGTCCTTCTACGAGCAGGCGCTCGTGGCCGACCCGGGGTACGCACGGGCCTACGCGGGCATAGCCGATTCCTGGATGTCGCTGGCCGATGACTGGTACTCGCCGGACGAGGCCTATCCCAAGGCGAAGGAAGCGGCGGAGAAGGCCATCCAGCTGGACGATTCGCTGGCCGAGGCCCATACCGCCGTGGGCAAGGTCCTGGCCTGGTTCGAGTGGGACTTCCAGGCGGCCGAGCTGGCTCTGCGACGCGCCGTGGCGCGGAGCCCCAGCTATGCCGAGGGACACTACGGGCTGGCGAGCGTCCTGCCTTCCAACGGGAACCTGGAGGAGGCACTCGCCGAGATGCGGGAAGCGCTGGCTCTGGATCCGCTGTCGTCCGAGTTCAGCGGGTGGGTCGCGCGGTTCCTTCTCTACTCACGCCGACTCGACGAGGCGATCGAGCAGTGCCGGGAGACCATCCGGCTCGACCCGCAGTACTACTACGCCCACGTGCGCATGGGGAACGCGCTCCTCGCGATGGGGAGACCCGAGGAGGCGCTGGCGGCCTTCCGTGAACAGGCGACGCGGACTGGAGACGTGGTCTCCGTGAGGGCCTACGAGGCGCAGGCACTGGCCGTGCTCGGACGGGATGACGAGGCCCGGGAGATCCTGGATGCGCTGGAGAGCGAGGAGCGATACGTACGTCCCGAGTTCCTGGCCGGAGCCTACGGGGAGCTCGGAGATCTTGACCGCGCGTTCCAGAAGCTCGAGGAGGCCCTGGCCGGGCGGTCCGCCGGCCTGGTGTATCTGCACATCGACCCCGCTTACGACAGCCTGCATGACGACCCGCGGTTTGCCGACATCGTCCGTCGGGTCGGTCTGAGGTCCGGCTGACGAAGGACCTCAACGGCCGGCCGCAACCAGCTGTTCTTCAGGATGCGAAGCGAAATCGCTTCCCCCCGGTCAACCCTCACGGGATGAAGGTACGAGGAGTCCGCGAAGTCGACGCGTCGTCTGCAAGGAGGCAGCCATGAGAAGGACTCTCAGCGTAGCAGCGGTCGCTGCGGCGACTGTCGCTGCAGGGTGTGTATCGCTTCCCGTATCAGCGACCGTGGTCGACCGACCCGGCACGCGCGTCACCGCCGAGGCCTCGAAGTTCAATCCCTTCTGGCTATCGCCCTTGCCGGTGGAGACGTCGGGTGAGCTGGTCGAGGATCTGCTCCAGCAGTGCGGCGGCGAGGGCCTGACGGGCGTCACCGTCGCAACGCAGACGGCGTGGGTCATCATCGGCCAGCAGGAGAAGATCGTCGCGACGGGATACTGCGTGGAATAGGGCGCGTCGGCCCCTTCCCCGCGCGGAACGGCGGTCAGATCAGAATGCCGACAGCCACGGCGCGTTGAAGACATGGAAGATCAGCAACG
>CANPVW010000078.1 GCA_947581745.1 Candidatus Benthicola azotiphorus | reverse complement strand
CGTCCGACGAGGTCGCGATCTCGTATCCCTCGTTCTCCAGGATGAGGGAGGCCGTCCGGCGCAGTCCGGCGTCGTCGTCCACCACGAGTATCTTCATTGAGCCCGCTCCGCAGCCACCGGTAAGAGGATTCTGAACGTCTTCCCGTCATCGCCGACGGGCACCGCCTCGATCGTGCCACCCATGATCTCGATCAGGCGCGCAGACACCGCCAGGCCGAGGCCCGTTCCGAGGCCTGGTTCCTTCGTCGTGTAGAACGGATCGAACACCCGCTGCACATCCTCTGCCTGTATCCCGGGGCCGCTGTCCATCACGATCACCTCGAGAGCGGCGGCCCCCTCCCTCAGCTGCCGGGCCGGGCCGGGATCCCGGGTCTGGTCGAGCCGTCTCAGATGCGAGTAGTCGATGCCGTCCGGATCGTCCCGTCGGGCCCTCGTGCTCCCCCAGCGGTCGCGCGACGTGATCGTCGTGCGGGTCGACCGAATCCGGATCCAGCCGGGTCCCCCCGTCTCCTCCACGGCATCGATCGAGTTGAGGAGCAGGTTGACGAGCACCTGCTCCAGTTGGAACGGGTCCGCGGTGACCACCGCACCGGCAGGCGACAGGTCCAGATGAACCTCCACGTCCTTCAGGCGGCCCTGTACGCGCATGAGTTGCACCGCCTGCTCGATGACCTCGTTCACGTTCACATCCCTGGTCGCGGCAGCCTTCGGCCGTCCGTAGTCCAGCAGGCCCCGGACGATCGCATCGATCCGTCCCGCTTCGTGAGAGATGCCGGCCAGCCACTCTGCCTCCCCCTCTCCACTGCGGCGGCCGAGCTCCACGTAGCCCATGATCGCGCCCAGCGGATTGCCGATCTCGTGTGCGATCCCCGATGCCAGACGACCGATGGACGCCATCTTGTCGGCCCGCGCCAGGCTGCTGCGCGCGGCCGACAGCTCGCGGTTCGTCTCGTCCAGCGATCGGACGTTCTCGGCGAGCACCTGCTGATTGTGGATCAGTCGGTCGGCCATCCGGTTCACGGCGTGCGACAGTCGCTCGATCTCCGCCGTATCCGATCCGGGAAGGCGATGCTGCTCTTCGCCGGAGGCGATCCGCTCGGCTCCCTCGACCATGTCCTCGACCGGTCGGAGAACGAGCACCCGGAGCCGGTAATCCGCCACCAGGCCCAGCAGTACGAGATCCAGAGCGATGGCCGCCACGAGCACCGGATACAGGTACTCCTCCCCCAGGCTCATCTTCTGCCACACGAAAACGACGACCGCGAGGGAGAACAGCGCCAGGAAGAGCAGGATCATCAATCCGCCGATCAGACGGACCCACAGGGACAGGGAACGCGTCCGGCCCTTCCCGGATCGTGATTCCGCAGTCGGCAGCGTGGCTGCTTCGGTGACTCGCTCCATGCTCCGATAGTAGTGGAGACTGGAGCATCGACGCTACGGTTGGGGACGACGCGATGCTCACAAGAGCACGGTGTCGCCCCCCCGATTCCGGGTCTTCGGACCCTCGCGCCACGATTCGGGTCGTTCTCGCGGCTCCACGGGCACTTTCGCTGGCTTGACGGTGGCGGGATGACCCTGGTACGAGAGACATTCGTAGCAAAATATATGTTTTTTTCGCTTGCTCGTAGTATAAAATGTCCTTCGGTATCACTATTGGCACGTTTTATGATATAATCCTTGACGTTTGGTGCGACGAGAACTACTCTTGGTCCGTTCGTCGCCGTGCAGAGTCACCCTGGGTCGATGGAGTCTAGCATGACGCCTGACACGATGTTCGCAGCACCGTCGGAGCACGAAGAAGCCGCTCGTTTTGCAACGTACGGGAAGCAACTCGGGAGCTCGCCCGACGCGGACGGAATCCTGGAGCTGTGTCGCGCACTCAACGTCCGGTTCCTCCGTCTCACGTTCACCGACATCCTCGGACACACGAAAAACGTGGAAGTACCGGCCAGCCAGTTCCGAAAGGCGCTGGATGGCGAGATCCTGTTCGACGGTTCGTCGATCAAGGGATTCGTCCGGATCGAAGAGAGCGACATGCTGCTCACCCCGGACCTGCAGACCTTCCGGGTCTTCCCCTGGGGCAATCCGGACGCGAGGGTAGCGCGTCTGATCTGCGACGTGCACAAGCCGGACGGGACGCCTTTCGTCGGCGATCCGCGTCTGTGCCTCAAGCGCGTGGCCGCACGAGCCGCGGAACTGGGCTACGTGATGAACGCGGGCGTGGAGGCCGAGTTCTTCCTGTTTCAGAGAGACGCGGGCGGTGCCGCGACGACCGTGACGCACGACGCGGCCGGCTACTTCGACCTCACGCCGGTGGACCTCGGCGAGAAGGCCCGCCGTATGATCGTCAACGACCTCGAGGCGATGGGATTCGAGGTCGAGGCCGCGCACCACGAGGTGGCGCCCGGGCAGCACGAGATCGACTTCAAGTACGCCGACGCGATCACCACGGCCGACGATCTGACCACGTTCCGGTTCATCGTGCGCAACGCGGCGCTCGCGCACGATCTGCACGCCACGTTCATGCCGAAGCCGATATTCGGCCAGAACGGCTCGGGCATGCATACCCATCAGTCGCTGTTCCGTGACGGCGAGAACATCTTCTTCAACGCCGACGCCGAGTACCAGATCTCGGATGCGATGCGGCATTACATCGGCGGGCTCAAGGCGCACGCCAAGGCGATGGCGGCGATCACCAACCCGCTGGTCAACAGCTACAAGCGGCTGGTCCCCGGATACGAGGCGCCGGTCGACATCGCGTGGTCGCAGCGGAATCGATCGCCGATGATCCGGGTGCCGGACCGGCGGGGCGTCGGCACGAGGGTGGAGTTCCGGATGCCGGACCCCGCGTGCAACCCGTATTTGGCTCTCGCGGTTCAGCTCGCGGCGGGACTGGAAGGGTTGGAGCGGCAGATCGATCCCGGTCCTCCAATCGACACGAACGTGTGGGAGCTGAGCGAGGAGGAGCGGGCGCGCTATCAGATGGAGAGCCTGCCCGCCAACCTCGGCGAGGCGATCCTGGAAATGGAGAAAGACGACCTGATT
>CANPVW010000077.1 GCA_947581745.1 Candidatus Benthicola azotiphorus | reverse complement strand
CCGCCAGGTAAAGCGCGGCCACCGAATCCGCAGAGGCCCGCCGATCGCCGTGCGTCGCCAGGAACGCCGCGATCCGGTCCGGAAGGTCTCCCTGCACCTCGAGCTCCAGTCGGACCGCGTCCACCTTGAAGATGGTCCGCTCGAGCACGAAGTCGAAGCTCGCGCAGCATCGGGCACCGCTGTCCTGGGCGGCCGCGGTCGAGCAGCCGGCGACGGTGAGCAGCATCCAGGCGCCGAGCGTCCGTGGCCTCCATGTCGCCATCATCGAGCCTCCGCCGGACGGGAGTCCCTCTTCGGCGGGCGCGCCATGATGGCCGGAAGCACGATCAGCGTACAGCCCAGCACGCTGGTCATGCCGATCATGAGGAGCGCTCCCATGCCGGAGATCGCGCGGTGGCTGGCGAGCGTCAGGTTTCCGAACCCCGCCATCGTGGTGAGCGCGCTGTACAGGATGGCCCGCCCGGTCGCCGTGTCGAGCAGCGACTCGCCCGGCCGGGCGTCCCGGCGGCGATGGACCATGTGGATCCCGGCATCCACGCCGATCCCCAGCAGGAGCGGCAGTGTGATGACGTTCGAGATGTTGAACGGGACGTCCCAGATGACGGCCGCCGCTCCCGTGAGCAGCGTGGCGAGCATCAACGAGAGCATCACGATCGCGCTGGCTCGCGGGTCACCGAGCAGCAGCAGCAGGGTGACCGCCGTGGCGAGGAGCGCCAGTCCGAACGCCTCCTGGAACGCCCTCACGGTCACCTTTCCGAGCTCCACGTTCTCGACTGGCATGCCCGTGATGGCCGGTTCCTCGGCCTGCACCGCCTCGACGAACGAGCGCAGCTTCGCCGGACTGTCCAGTCGATCGGCGGGCAGGACCTGGACACGCTCGATGCCGTTCGGGGCTACCCACAGCTCACGAAGAGAGGCGGGAAGGGTGGCCCGGCTGACCGGAACGGCGTCCAGCGCCCGACGGAAGCTGGCCTGTACCCACGGCAGCGTGCCGACGAGCGACTGCTCGAGGCCAGCCGCCATGGAGTGGCGAGTCCCGAGCGGCCACTGGCGGAGCGAAACCCGCCACGCATCGATCAGATACAGGAGCTGCCGGGCCGCCGCGCTGGTCGCCGAGTCCCCTTCCAGGTACAGATCCGCGGCCGTCTCCCGAAGTCGGTCCACGGCCTCGAGCCGCCTCTCGTATCCGGCTTCGCCTTCTCGAGCTGCGGCCTTCCGGCCGCCGTCCGGGTCCGGCGGCGGTCCGAGATCGGCGGCCACCTCGGAGATGATCCGCAGCTTCGCCTCCTGATCGTCCGGGACGAACGAATTCAACGTGAGGGTGGCCCGCACCACGTCGAGCTCATCCAGCCCGGCGGCCACCGCGGCCGCGCGCGCGGAATCCGGCTCCGTCATGGAGACCGCCCTCACGGCGGTGTTCGGGTCGTCGAGGAGCTCCTTCAACGTGACGACCGACTCCGAGCTCGGGTCGCTCATGTTGATCACGTCCTGGTCGAACCGGACCCGCGGAACGAGCACTGCCGAGCCGACCGCCAGCAGCAGCGCCGAGACGAGGATCGGGGTCCGCCACCGGGTGACCGCCCGGTCGAGCCACGCCATGGGCCGGCTGCCCTGAGCGGCTCGGTCCGGTGGATGCTGAAATGACGCGGGTCCGGGATCGGGCAGCCTGAAGGGGCGCAGGCTGAGCAGGGCGGGCAGCAAGCCGACCGTGGCGACGAAGCTGATCATCATTCCGGTGCCGCCGATCCGGCCGAGATCCGCCACACCGGTGAAGTCCGTGGCCATGAACGCGTAGAAGCACAGGGCGGTCGTCACGGCCGAGAGGAACAGAGCCACGCCGGCCCGCTCGGCTGTCAGGCGGAGGCCGTCCAGATGTGATCCGGTTTCCTGGCGCGCCTCCACGTAGTTGAGGCAGAAATGGATCGCGTAGTCGATCCCCAGTCCCACGTACAGGATCGCGAAGGCCACGGAGATCATGTTCAGACCCCCGACCGCGGCGGCGGCGAACGCGGCCGTTCCCACCAGTCCGGCAGCCAGAACGCACAGGGAGGCGAACAGAAGCCGGAAGGAACGAAGGCCGGCGAACAGGATGATCGAGACCATGATCAGGGCGCCGGCAACCAGCAGGGGCACGTCGGAGAGGCCGGCGTCGATCGACTCGTGCTCGAACGCCTCCGATCCGGTGATCCGGATCCGGTACGTCCTCGGGTCGAGGTCGAGCCGGGTCGCCGCTTCCCGGATGGCGCGCATGGCCGCTCCCGCCGGCCGCGAGGAGGAGAAATCCAGGATGGGCTTCGCGATCACGAACCTTCGGAGATCGGCCGGTTCGGATCTCCGTCCACGCAGCAGGTCGGACCAGGGGAACACGAAGACGTTGCCGGACCGGCTCGAATAGAAAGCCCCTCCCACGGCCTGCAGCACCGGGGCCAGCTCCAGCGCGCCCGAGGTGTCGGCAGCCGCTGAGTCCGCCGCCATGTCCCCCACGACGGAAGCGAGCCCGCCGAGCGTCGGGTCCTTCTCCAGGGCGACCCACAGCGACCGGTAGTCGCGCATCCGGTCCCGAAGACGCTCCAGGTCTTCGCGGCTGGAGTACAGGAAGGCGTTGCGCTCGAAGTAGTCGCCCCCATCCGGCTTGTCCACGAAGCTGAAGAGATCGGGTCGACCCGCCAGCGCCGCGGCGAGCCTGCGCTGGGCCTCGGAGGCGATTTCGGGAGTCTCGGCGTCGATGACCACCTGCATGTCGTCGAGCAGGTGCGGGAAATCACGCTCGAGCGCCGCGTTCGCCTGCCGCCACGGGAGTCGGTCCGAGACGAGGTGTCCCGTGTCCGCGTCCACGTACAGGTGGGTCCAGGCGTACCACAGCATCGGCAACAGAACGGCGATGCTCGCGATCACGACCAGCCGGGCGTGTCGGGCCGACAGCAGCACCCAGTCGCCGAGCCGCCGTCCGAGCCGGCCGTCCCGTTTGATCACCCGGAGCTTCCGGTCGGCGGTCGGAGGCGCGCGGCGGCGTCCAGTCGGTACGTGTGCCCCCGCCAGTCGAGCTCGGGTCGGAGCCACATCGACAGGCCGATCGGGATCGTCGTGAGATAGGGCATCCAGGCCATCCAGATGTAGCGAAGCGGGATGGCTGCGCCTCCGACCAGGCGGTGCAGTCTCACGTAGTGAAGACCCTCCAGGATCCAGACGAGTCCGGGAAGCGCCGCGAGTCCCGCGTGTCCAGTCAGGAGCAGCCCTATGCACAGCCCCAGCGAGAGGAAATAGCTGACCGCCCGCACGATGAACGGTCGCGCGAAGGACACCGGGATCCCACCGCGTCCGCAGAACAGCCAGCGGCGCCACAGCTTCAGAAAGCCGCCGAACCCGAGACCGTAGTTGATGACCGCGAGCGCGTGCGTGCCCATGACGTTGCGGTAGCCGGCCTCGAGGATGCGGGCGCCCAGGAACATGTCGTCGACCAGCTGCCCTTCCGCGCAGGCGACGCCGCCGATCTCCTCCAGGGCCGTGCGGCGGAAGGCCATCATCTGGCCCATCAGAAAGGGCAGGGCGCGTCCCGGACCGAGCTCGGTCTCCATGCCGGCGACGAGGTAGGCGTTGAGGATGATCGCATATCCCACGTCCCCGGCGGACCGGGCCCGGCTCGGATTGACGACGGGAGCGAAGGCCGCTCCCGCGGAAGGGTCCGTCCACAGATGCTCTACCAGGTTGGTGAGCACGACCTCGTCGGGGCGGGTATCCGAGTCGCCGAACACGATGACCTCGCCGTTCGCCTCTCCCTCGCCCACGATCATGTTGTTGATCTTCCCCGTGCGACCGGCCGGCGGCGCTCCCGCAAGAACGATCCTCGCTCCGCCTCGTCCGCCGCCGCGCTCGTGGACGTCGATCGCGCCGCGGACCAGGGGATAGGCCGGGTCTCTTTCGTCCTCCAGAACGAAGACCGTCTCGACTTCACCCGGATAGCCGGTCTCGAGGGCCGCCCGGAAGTTGGCTTCCTGCTCGACGTCCATCCCCTTGACGGGCCGGATCACGGTGACGGACGGATAGTCGGACGGCCTTTCCGGGGCACGAGAGCCTCTCTGCCGGAAGCGCCGGACCGCGCGCGAGTGCGCGACAGCCAGCTGGGCCAGCATCGCGGAGCACCCGGCCGCCACCAGGAGCCCGATCACCGGGGCCTGCCTTCGCGCCACTTCCGCAGGTCGGCCACCAGCTCGGCTCGCGTCACCCCTTCACCGGCCAGGCTCACTCTGTCGCCGAACAGGTCGTAGTGCGGCAGGGCGTTTCGGCGATCGATCCACTCAGGCCGCAGTCCGTTCGAGCGTCCCCACTCGATCAGCTCCTCGATCGACGTGTCGCTGTACGCGTGCACGAGGGTGTCACCCTTCCGTACGCGGAGGCGCGCGATGTCGCGCTGGGCAGTATGGTAGTGAAAGCGAATCACCCCACATCATACTCGTCTCGGAGGCAAGCGCGCAGCCTTGGTCGCTCCAGCTCTCACCGCCGCCCTCGTCCTGCTCCTCGTGCTGCTTCTCGTGCGTCCCCCGGTGTGGGTGATCGTCCTGTTCCTCATGGCCCTCTTCCTGCCGGGCAGCTGGTGGCACTGGAAGACCCGACGCTTCCGACGGGGACTGAAGCTCCTGCGAGCGGGGGACCCCGGTGAGGCCCGGTCGGAGATCGAGGCCTTCCTGTTCCAGGTGAGCCGCGAGCCCATCTTCCGTCGGCTGCAGCCCTACTTCAACCTCGGGCGCTCGTACCCGTACGAGGTCGCGGGCCGGGCCAGTCTGGGCGTGTGCGATCTCCTGCAGGGAAAGCCCGCGGCGGCGCTGGAGAGGTTCCGGGAAGCCCTGGCCCACGAGCAGGGGTGGGTCCCCGCGGCGTACGGAGAGGCCGTGTCGCTCAGGCTGCTCGGCCAGCCGGAAGCGGCCGAAGCGTCCGCTCGCCGCGCCCTGGCGCTCAGGCCGTCCTACCTGGCGGCGCGCCTCCTGCTGGGATCCCTGCTCCGCGAGTCCGGCCGCGTGGAGGAGGCGGACGAGGTACTCACCCCGGTAGCGGATGCTGGCGACGACCCGGACGCCCTGTTGCGCGCGCTCGAGGGTCGCTGGGGGATCGGGGACATGTGACGCCGGGCGTTACTGTCCGTCGTGCTCGTGTGCGGCAGGCTCCTGCCGTTGCGCAGCGGGCGCCCGTCCGCTGGACGACATCGTCCCGTGGTCCATCTGGCCGTGGTCCATTTCCCCACCGTCCATCCCATCCATCGTCCCGTGGTCGCCATGACCGTGTCCCCCGGCCTTCTCCGGCGCCTCGATCGTGTTGATCAGGTCCGCCACGTAAATCGGATCGTCACGGCGAAACTCCGGCCACACGACGTCCTTCGAGGCCCAGATCACGCCGCCGATCTCTCCCATGCCTCCGTCCGGAGCCGCGTGCGGCAGCGGATTGTCGTACTCGACGTAGATCCGGTACACGTGGTCGGGCCGGACCTTGATGCCTCCCGTCCTCCACAGCCGGCTCTCGGAGACGCCCGTCAGCCGTCCGTGCCCGTCGTATCGGGGCTCCGCTTCCCAGAGGACCTTTCCGTTCGTCACGTCCTCCAGCCGAAGCACCGTTGCGTAGTCGTGCAGATGTCCGCCGATGCCCAGGATGCGACCCTCGATCGCCGGACTCGCTTCGTAGGCGTGCACGGTCTTGCCCGGCGGTACCGCGAAGTCCTTCGCCCCCACCGGTCCCATCACGTCGAGGTAGAACGGGTACACGTCGCGCGGCTGCACGATTCCGTCTTCCTCGAGGCTGTAAGAGATCCGCACCCTGAGATACGCGTTCGGAAAGTCCCTGCCGACCGGATTCCCGAACATGGCCGAGATGATCATCCGGTCGCCGGCCTGGATGGGATATCCGAGCAGGGACGGCATCATCTTTTCGTTGGTTTCCCGCACCGCC
>CANPVW010000076.1 GCA_947581745.1 Candidatus Benthicola azotiphorus | reverse complement strand
ACTTCGCCGCTCGCGGCATCCGCCATCGCGTCACGCAGGGGGCCGAGCCCCGCCTCGAGGACGGCGTGCCAGAGTCCTTCCTTCGAGCCAAAGTGATAGCCCACCGCCGCCAGATTCGCTCCCGCGAGCCGCGTGATCTCACGAACCGAGGTCCCCTCGAAGCCTCGAGTGGAAAACAGTTCGGATCCCGCCGAGATCAGGGCGGCCGCCGTCCCTTTTGATTCATACATACGTTTGAAATATTCTCGGGTCCGGTCCCTTCCGCAAGGGGTGCCTGCGGCGCGTCGGCGCAGACGCGCGACGGCTTGCCGGGGGAGAGCTTGCCCGCTAACGTCGCATCAACGATTTTTTGGTGTTCGGATCGACACCCGGAGAAGACCTCACACGGAGGACCTCGATGAAGAAGTACGCAGTTGCGGCAGCGCTGGCACTGATGTTCGTCTGGACCCCGAAGGCCTCGGCGCAGGACATGACCGTGGCCACGTACAAGGGCATGTGGACGCCGATCGGTCAGCTTCCGGCGGGCGTACGCCACGTGACCAAGAGCGCACAGGAGGTGAGCGTCGTCCTCCAGGTCCAGACGAAGAACCCCCAGGGTCAGCTCGTGCTGGGCGGCGAGCAGATCCAATGGAAGAACATCGTCACGACCGGCACACCGCCCGTCGACAACTTCTCGTTCGGCATGGAGCTGCGCCCGGACTACTGGGTGAGCTGCACCCTGGCGAAGCGTGAGGCCGATGGCTCGCGGTACAGCGGACTCTGCTGGGACGAAGCGCACCGCGAAGGCTGGATGCAGCTGACCCGTCGCGCCGGCGCGACCAACGAGCCCGAGTCGCAGCAGGGACGGCCCGACGAGGGTCGCTGATCCCCTTCCGAGGATCCTCACAGTCGTGTGACTTCGAGTGGGGCGAAGCGCCTTCGAGGCGCTCGCCCCATCTCTCTGGTGCCACGTCAGCGGGCGGCAATCCGGTCGCTCACGGCCTGACGACGCGGTAGCGCCGGGCGAAGGGCACCTCCAGCTCGTCCTCCCACACGCCGTACACCGCCTGTTCCGTCACCACCCGCGGCCTGAATCCATCCGGCACCGGCAAG
Source organism: Candidatus Benthicola azotiphorus (assembly GCA_947581745.1). Lineage (GTDB taxonomy): Bacteria > Gemmatimonadota > Gemmatimonadetes > Palauibacterales > Palauibacteraceae > Benthicola > Benthicola azotiphorus. The sequence goes on along the minus strand of CANPVW010000076.1, from coordinate 26,193 downwards.
CGGCCCAGGTAGCGACCGTCTGGCTCGAAGACGTCCCAGGCATTGTCCCAGCCGAGTGCCGCCCCTTCTTCCTGCCCTTCGAACAGGGCGGGATCGTGAACACCGATCCACAGCCGATCGTCGGGGTCGGATACCCAGACCCGCAGCACCGGTGGCATCGTGGACTCGAATTCGGCTCCCGAGAGCATCTCGTCGACCATCGCCGACGGAGCCCCTCCCTCCTCCATCCCGGCGCGCATGTCCTCGAGAGCTCGGTGGCGGTGCCGTTCGGTGATGGGGACCGGTGCGATGTCCCGCCGCATCACCCGGACCCGCCCGGCGGACGGGTCTTCCCAATACACCTCGTAGGGATCGCCGGGTGCCAGCACGATGACCCCGTCCGAGGTTGGCATCCAGGTATGGACGGGTTCGAAGGCGCGGATCTTCGCTTCGCCGATCCCGGGATCCCAGGTCCACCTGGCGATCGTGTCCGGCGCATCCTCTCCCGCGGGGTCCACCTCCAGGAGCGCGACGGGCATCCCCCCGCTTCCCGCCCCTGGATCGATCACCTGCGCCTGCACGAACACGCGGCCGTCGGGTGTCACCTGCCAGAGGCCGAAAGCGCCGGCCGTGCGGGTGCCGGCCTCGTCACGCGAGATGGGCAGGCGCGTGGAACCGAGGTACTCGCCGGCTCCCGACATCCAGTACAGGACCGGCGGAAAGGTCTGGGCCACGGCGATCCGTCCGTCCCGGAGCACCGTGACGGATGCCGGACGGCCGAACTCGCCGGGCCCGTCCCCTTCCCCTCCGAATTCCCGGATCGGCGCTCCCAGCGAGTCGAACTCGTGGACCCGGCTCGACTGCGAGTCCAGGACCAACATGCCGCCGTTCGGGCCCGGAGCGACCCATGCAATCCGCCCGAACGCCGCCGGACCGTCTCTCTCTCCCACCTCCAGGTCGAGCTCGAGGCGCCAACCGGATTCCGGCATCCAGCCGGTGCCGCGGTTGACCACGATCTCCACCCCTCCCGAGTCGTGGACGACAGCCGGATCCGCGGAGTTCTGCCCGGTCTCGGACACCCCGCAGGCGCTCACGGCCATGACGCATGCCAGCCCTCGAATCGCGCGCGGATAGGGAGCGCGCGCGGGGGATCGAGCCCCGGCCCGCCGGGAAGATGAAGCCTGCATGTTGCGCCCCTCGTTACCGGTTCAGGCCCTCCTCGCGACCATGTACCGATAGGCAACCGGGATGGCCACAAGTACGAATAAAGTACTCGAGATCAATCCGCCTATCGTGGCGAGTGCCAAGGAGTTCCAGATGTTTTCATCCTGCGACTGGGCAAACAGGACCAGGGGAAGCAGCCCGAAGACCGTGGTGAAAGTGGTCATCAGGATGGGGCGCACGCGTTCCAGTGTTCCCTGCAGGATGGCTTCACGGGTCGGCATGAGCTGTCGGAGCTCACCGATGTGATAGACGATGAGTATCGCGTTGTTCACCACGATCCCACACATCATGATCGTGCCGATGTACGCCGTGCGGGTGAAAGTGGCATCCGCGTAAAAGAAGATCAGGAACACTCCGATCAGAGCGAGCGGCAGCGTCAGGAGCACCACCAGCGGGGCGGCCAGCGACTCGAACAGCGCCGCGGTCACCATGTAGATGAGAAGCACGGCGAACCCGACGGCCAGGTAGACCTGGGTCTTCTCCTCGTCCGACCACCTCCAGGTGTCTTCCTCCTCGATCTTGTACCCGGGCGGCAGGGTCGTCGCCTCCACCACGGCGTCGCGTATCAGGTCACCCAGCTTCCGTGGCCCTCTGAATTCCCACGCCACGGTCCTCTGGTACTGCTGGTCCTCCCGGAGGATGCGCGACAGAACGTTCCGCCGCTCGACCCGGGCGATGTCCGCCAGGCGAACCTCGCTGCCGCCGGGCGTGGGAACCCGAAGCTGTCCCATGTCCACGAGGTCGAATTCCCGGTATCCCTCCAGTTTGACCGCGAAAGGGAGCTCTTCCGCCCCGACCCGGAGGACCTGTGCCCTGGGACGGTCGCTCGGCAGGTTGGCCGACACGAAACGCAGGAGGTCCTCCACCGTCAGGTCGTGTGACCCGAGGGCCTCTCGATCCACCGCCAGGTAGTACTCGAACTCCTTGTCGCGCTCGTACCATTGTCCGCTCGCGTTCGGATCCACGTCCTGAATCCGGCTGAACCGCTCGAGCCGGCCTGCCAGGTCCTCCGCGAGCGCCTGGACCTGCAGGTAGTTGTAGCCGAGGATCTTCAGTGAGTAGTTGGGCGGCTGGCTGCCTCCTCCGTAGAACGAGGGCCCGTAGCCGTACACGCGGACGTCGGCACCCGAGAACTGATAACTGTAGGCGACCATCTGCTCCTTGATGGCCACCGGCACCTGCGTGGTCTCCAGCTCCTTGGGGAACGTGACGCGGATGAAGGAATACTGTGGCTGAACCCAGGTCTCGTATCGCTTGACCTCCGGGATGGACGCGATCTTTTCCTCGAACGCACGCGCCAGGTCATCGGTTCGCTCGAGCCCGGCGCCTCGGGGAAACGTGATGTTGACCGTGATGTAAGTGTCCTGCCCCCAGAAGGCCGACCACCGGATGCCACGCGTCACGTGCTTGTCGAACAGATACCAGCTTCCGCCGAGGGCGGCGAGGCATACCGCGATCACCAGAAAGGGGTGATCCAGGGAGAAGCCGAGAACGCTCCGGTAGGCGCGAATGTAAGCCGGCGCGCGGACGGCTCCACGGACTGACGAAGGGGACGCCGCCGGGGTTGCAGCCTCCACCCCCGGAGATTCAGTCCCGACGCTCTGCCCGCCCGCCCCGCCCGGCACTCCGTACACTCTCGCCCGCCAATGGTGGACGCGGGCGGCCATCGTCGGGACGAACGTGAACGCGACGAACAGGCTGGCCACGATCGAAAAGGCCACCGCGAACGCCAGCGGCAGGTAGTAGATCCGAAGCTCGCCCTGCAGGAAGAGGAACGGCACGAGCACGATCGCGGTGGTCGCCGTCGCCGCGATGACCGGCAGCATGACCTGCCGGGAGCCATCCAGCGCCGCCTGACGAGCCGGTTTTCCGAGGTGTGAGTGACGCTCCACGTTCTCGAGCACCACGATCCCGTTGTCCACGATCAGGCCGAACCCCCAGGCCAGACCGGCCAGCGTCAGGACGTTGAGTGAGAACCCTCCTATGTACAGCATGTTGACGGCGATCAGGACGCTGAACCCGATCGTCGCGAAGACGATCAGCACCGCCCCCATCGACCTGAGGAACAGTGTCAGGACGAGGAAGATGACGATCGCCGCCGCGATCGCGCGCAGCCTCAGATCAGTAAGCTGCTGACGGATCTCCTTGCTCTGGTCGTCGTCGAGCTCCAGCGACGCCCCCGGCGGCATCCTGCCCTTGAGCGGCTCGACGGCCTCCTTGACCGCGTCGGCGACGCGCACGGCGTTGGTGCCGGATTCCCGCGTCACGAAGATGGAGATCGTCGGCTTCCCGTCGATCCGGAAGTACGACGTCGCGTCCGCAGTCTGCTCCCGGACGGTTCCGATGTCCCGGAGGCGGACCGTCCGCTCCGGCCGCTGCAGTATGACCAGGTCCTCGAGCTCCGACACCCGGCTTACCCTCGTGCGCACCGCGAGCGTCACCTGGCGCCCTTCCAGGACCAGGGAGCCCGGCGCCCGCAGCGTGGACAGGTCCCGGATCCTCTGTTCCACCTGCTCCGGCCTCAAGTTCAGCGCCTCGAGCTTCTGCCGATCCAGCTCCACCGCGACTTCACGGTCCTGGTCCCCCCAGACGACGACGCCTGCGACTCCCTCGACCGACGACAGGATCGGCTCGATCTCCTCCTCGGCCACCTCGGCCAGACGGCTGAACGTGTAAGGTCCGTGGAGCTGGTAGCTCAGGAAGCGCTGCTCCTCGTCCGAGAACTCTCTCGGTACGTAGGGTTGAATCTGAGGGTACACCGAGGGCGGCAGCTCGTCGCGCATGGCCGCGAAGCGCTCGCTGAGATCGAGCTGGGCAAAGTCCATTCGCACGGTTCGATCGAACTCGATGTCGATCTCGGCGCTCGAGCCCAGCCCCCTCGGATCGGCCCGAGACGTGGAGGTGATCTTGCGTACCCCCTTCACCTGCTGGGCCGCCGATTCGAGCGGAGAGGTGACGAACGCCTCCATCGCTTCGGGTGACGCGCCACCCCAGGAGGCGTTGACCGTCAGCCGGGGATAGTCGACGTCGGGCAGGAGCTCCACCGGAATCAGACGGAAGCTGTACGCACCGAGGGCGACCAGCGCGACGTAGATCGCCGCCGTGGCCACGGGTCGCTTGATGGACAGGTCGATCACGCTCCGCCTCCCTCCTCGCCCCCGTCGTCGGGGCCCACAACTTCTCGATGAACGATCAACTGTCCGTCAACGGGTGTCCCAGGGCCGCGCTCCCGCCGAGCGATGCCTTCCGGCCCTCGCCTCCCGCACCCGGGGCGGCCGCCGCCGACACGGGCTCACCCGGCGCCACCATCAACGAATACACCACCGGAACCACCACGAGGGTGAGGAACGTCGCGGAAATGAGCCCGCCGATTACCGCCACCGCGAGCGGCGCCCTCAGGTCGGCCCCGGCGCCCCAGCCGAGGGCCATGGGAAGCAGCCCGAACACCGTCGTGATGGTGGTCATCAGGATCGGCCGCAGCCGCAGCCTTCCGGCCTCCAGGATGGCGTGTCGCTTGGACGAGCCTTCGGCCCGCTTCTGGTTGATGAAGTCCACCTTGATGATGGCGTCGTTCACGACGATCCCGATCAGGATCACGAGACCGATCCCGCTCATCGCGTTGAGGCCGTCACGGGCCAGGGCCAGTGCAGCGACGGCGCCGATCGCGGCGAGCGGCACCGAAACCAGGACCACCAGGGGCTGTATGAGAGACTCGAACTTGGCCGCCATGATCAGGAAGACGAGGAAGAGCGCCAGTCCGAAGGCGAACAGCAGCGAGCGGAAGCTCTCGCGCATCTCCTCGTTCTCTCCACCCACCCGCAGGGCAGTCAGGGGAGGGAGCCTCACGTCCGCCACGGCCGCCTCGATCTCCCTCACGGCGGAGGACACGCCTCCACCCCGGATGTCCGCCAGGACCTGGACCGTCCGGTTCTGTTCGTTGCGGCGGATTTCGACGGGCCCGTAACCCTCCCGGACCGTCACGAGCTCCCGGACCGGCACTCCGTCCAGGGTGAGCGTCATCACGTCAGCCAGGGCCTGGCGCTCGGCTTCGGGAAGTCGCACCCGGATGTCGATCTTCTCCGAGAACTCCGTGTACGGGCGGGTGGTCTCCTGGCCCCGCAGGTACGCTTCGATGGCGTCCGCGACCTGCGTCACCGATACCCCGTATCGGGCCGCCGCCTCCCGGTTCACCTCTATCTCCAGCTCCGGCTGCGTCAGCTGGAGATCGATCCTCGCGTCCGCGATCCGGGGGAGGCCCTGTATGCGGGCCAGGACTTCGTCGGCCACGAGGACCAGGCTGTCGAGCTCCTGTCCCCGCACCTTCACCGCGATGTCGGCCTCACCGACGCCGATCGCCCGGCCGAGGGAGGTGGCGCGCCCGGTCTCCACGGCGACCGCCCGCGGATCGATCCCGCTCGCGGCGACCACGCCGCGGAACTCGTTCACCACGTCGACGACCTTGCGTCGCCCGTCCTCGAGCCGGACTTCCAGCGCCGCGCTGTTCAGGCCGGTCAGCTCTCGGGTGGACAGCTCGGCTTCCCGTGCCCGCCCCACTCTCGTGAACACCGCCTCCACTCCGTCCATGTCGAGCAGCGCCTTCTCGAGCCGGCCGGCAGCCTCCGTCGTCACCTCCAGCGGCGTTCCGACGGGGAGATTCAACTCCACGCGGAAAGCCCCTTCGTCCACTTCCGGCATCAGGCTGCGCGGCAGGAGCTCTCCTCCGATGAGGGCTACCGCCAGGGCTCCGAACGCGGCCAGCAGGACGGCGCCACGGTTATCCAGCGCCCAGCGGAGCGACTTCTCGTACCACTCCGTGAACGAGGCGAATCCGCGGTCGAAGGCTCGCAGAAGCGGACCGAAGGCGGCCCTGGTGATCCGGCCGAGGAGATGAAACAGGTCCGCGAACGTGATCCGAATCGACTCCAGCACGAAGCGCCAGGCGCCACGCAGGGCCCGACCGACTCTTCGAGCGAGACGCAAGGGCAGGATCCCCCTGATCTGCGTCTCGGCCTCCCGGACCGCCTTCCCGTCGCCCGCCCCGGCGCGCCCGACGCGAGCCGCCATCACCGGAAGAAGGGTGAGCGCCACCAGGAGCGAGGCGAGCAGCGAGAACGCCACGGCCAGGCTCAGGTCTGTGAAGAGGGCGCCTGCAACCCCCTTGACGTAGAGCACGGGGCCGAACACCGCGACCGTGGTGAGCGTGGAGGCCGTGATCGCGCCGGCTACCTCGTTGGCGCCGATCGAGGCGGACGCCTCCGCGTCCCGCCCCTCTTCCTCCCTGTGCCGGAACACGTTCTCGAGCACCACGATGGAGTTGTCGACGAGCATTCCGACGCCGAGCGCCAGCCCTCCCAGCGACATCACGTTGAGGCTCACGTCCGCCAGATAGCAGAGCGCGAACGCTGCCATGACGGAAATCGGGATCGCGAGCCCGATCGCCACCGGATAGCGGGGGTCACGGAGAAACAGGAACAGCACCAGGAAGGCCAGAACGCCACCGACCAGGAGCGCCTGCACCACGTTCGAGATGGCCTCGGAGATGAAGGTGGCCTGGCTGGAGGCGACCTCGATTCCCACCTCAGGGAACTCCTGCCGGAGCTGCTCGAGAACCTCGTTGACTCGGTCGGCCACCCGGACCGTGTTCGACCCCGCCTCCTTGTAGACGAGAAGTCCGATCGCGGGCTCCCCGTTGAAGTGTGCGACCGTCTCGCGATCCGCCTCTCCCTCGAAGACGCGTGCCACGTCTCGCAGGCGAACTACCCCGCCTCCGGCGGGGCGCGCCAGGACGACGTCCTTCAGCTCGTCTACCGACTGGAACTCTCCCAGGGTTCGCAGGCTGTAGCGGAACCGGCCGCGCTGGATGCTTCCTCCGGGTGCGCTGTAGTTGGCCCGGTCGAGGGCGTTCGTCACGTCCGCGATCGTCACGCCGTTCACGTTCAATTGGCTCGCGTCCACCTCGACCTGGATCTCCCGGACGGGGCCCCCGGTGATGGCGGCCATCGCGACGCCGTCCAGCTGTTCGAGCCGGCGCTTGAAAACGGCGTCCGACAGGTCGCGCAGCTCGGCGAGGTCGGCTCCGGTGATCGCGAGGGAGATGATCGGGTCGTTGGTCGGGTCCGACGTGAGGATCACCGGACGCTCTGCGCTCTCGGGCAGGGAACCGACGAGATTGTCCAGTCTCTCCCGGACGTGGAGCATCGCGAACTCCATGTCCGTTCCCCAGTGGAACTGCAGCCGCACCAGGGACTGTCCCTCGCGCGACCGCGAGTCGACCGACCGGATCGCGGGAACTCGGCTCACCACCTCCTCGACCGGCTCGGTGACGAACCGCTCCACCTCGGCGGGACCGGCGTCGGGATAGGTCGTCCATACCGAGAGCGTGGGGAACGAGACGTCCGGAAGCAGGTCGATGGGCAGGCGTGCGAACGAGACGACGCCGAGCACGCCGACGGCCAGATACAGCATGGCCGTAGCTACCGGGCGCCGGATCGAAAGGTCGGGCAGCGTCATCAGTTCGCTCCCGCGGTCAGATTGCCGCCGACCTTTTCTTCCAGGCTCGCCCACCCGATCAGATAGTCGTAGCGCTCCTGGAACAGCGACTGCTCTGCGAGCGTCAGACGATCTATCGCCTGCTGCAGGTTGAAGTACGGGATGCTGCCGAGGCGATACTGCTCACGGGCGAGGTCCAGGCGCTCCCCGGCCAGCTCTACGTTGCGCTCCTGGATCGTCAGCCGCTGTCCGCGCCGCTTCAGCTCCTCCACCAGGTCCCGCACGTCCTTCTCGATCTGCAACTGCTGCGCCGTGAGCTGCGCAGCGGCCTGCCGGCGCTGCTGGTCCGCCTGGGCCGTCTGCCGCTTGCGGGAGAACCCCGAAAAGAGGCTCCAGGAGCCGCTGATCACGAAGCCGTCGGAGGTGTTGGCGGGGTTGAAGTCGAAGAGGCTCTCGTTGCGCGCGAGCTCCTTGCTCCGTCCGAGGGAGTAGCCGATGTCGATGCGGGGCAGGTAGGACGCCTTCGCCGACCACATGTCCGACGATGCGGCCCTCTCGTCTTCCTGAAGCGCCAGCAGGTTCGGGTTCGCCGACAGAGCCGACGCCGCCAGCGCGTCAGCGTCCAGCGGCGCAGCATCGGGTACCCGGTCGACGTCCACGAGCTCGATCGATTCGGGGGCGGCGTCCGTCACCGCGACGCCGAGCGTTACCTGCAGCTGACGCAGGGCCCTCGCCAGCGCGTCCTCCGAGTCCAGGACCCGCAGCTCCGCGTCGCTCATGTCGATCTCGGCCCCCAGGAGATCGCTGCGGGAAGCGGCGGCGATCCGGTATCGCCGCTGTGTGACTTCGAAGTCCTGCCGACGGGCTTCCAGCTGTCGTCGCGAGACGTCGAGCAGCTTCTTCTGCTTCAGGGCCTCGAAGTAGGATCGCTTCACGTCCCGGATCACGACCCGCTCGGCCGCGGTCAGTCGATAGTCCGCTGCGTTCTCACGCGCGTCTCCCGCCTTCACCGCGGCGATGCGCTCCGGATTCAGGAGGGCGAGGCCGAAGGAAATGGACGCGGAGCTGCTCTTGCGAGTCGACGTGATCGGGTCATCCAGCTCCTGCGACACGCCGGTGGGGTCGAGGAAGGTGACCGTCGTGAAGTCCGTCTGCGACAGCGCGCCCCGCAGATCGATCGTCGGAAGGAAAGCGCCCCAGTCGGCCCAGCGGGACGAGGTAGCAGCGGCCGCTGCCGCCGTGGACGACTCGATGGTCGGGTTCCGGGTCAGTGCGGTTCTCAGGGCATCCTCGAGCGGCATCACCTGCTGTGCCCGACCTGGAGATGCCAGGACAGCGATGCCGGCGATCGCGATCACCGCGACGGCGGTGGCCCGTCGCCGGATCACGAGGCGCCTCCCGATTCCTCCTCCGGTTCGGAGAGGCGGACGAGAGCATCGTGAGTCAGGGTCGTATGGCCGCCGACCAGCACGATCTCTCCCTCCTCGAGCATGTCCGTGTCCTCGGACGGTACCACTTCCACGGCATCCTCGTTCTCGAGACCCGTGGTGACGTACCGCCACTTCGCCCGGCCGGTGCTCGAGCCTTCGGAGTCGGGCTCGAAGACGAACACGACCTCCCGGCGGCTCCGCTCGACGATGGCCTCCTTGGGTACCGAAATCCGGTCCTCGAACAGTCGGCCGGCGATCCGGACGTTGGCGTGCATCCCCGGCAGGATCCTGGCTCCCGGGTTCCGGAGCCTTACCGTGGCGCGTCCCACGTGAGTCACGGGATCCACGACGGGGTTCACGGTCACCACCGCCGCACGGAATTCCTCGCCGGGAAACGCGGTGAAGTTCACGGTCGCCTCCCGCCCCACGTCTAGGGTCGCGATCTCGCTCTCGAGCACCTGGACGTCCACGTCCACACTCGAAAGGTCCACGATCGCCGCGACCGAGTCGTTGGCCGAAAGGCGGGTCCCCACATCCACGACCAGGTTCGCCACGCGACCGGCGTATGGAGCCCGGATCAGGGTCTTCTCGACGTTGTACACCGCCTGCTCGAGCCGCGCCTCCGCGCCGGCGAGTCCGCTGCGGATCCGGGCCTGCGCCTGCCGGGCCTCCAGCAGGTCCGGATCCACGATCGCGTCGTCGCCCAGCGTCAGGTCCTGGTAGGAAGCTTCGGCCTGCTCGAGGGCACCCTGTGCTTCCTTGCGGGCCAGTTCGTACTCGGCGGGATCGATGCGGGCGATCACGGCGCCCGCCGGGACCATGTCTCCCTCACGCACTGGCACTTCAATCACGGGGCCGGCCACCTGGGCGTGGAGGGGCGCACGTCGCAACGCGGTGGCCTGACCCTCCGCGTTGACCCACAGGACGAACGTGCCCCGCTTGACCGGCGCTCCCTCGACGGGAACGGCGACCCCGGTGGCGAAAGCCGTAGCGGCCGCCGTGTTGCGAGCCTCCGCGCGTGCCGAGTCGACGGTCGAGCTCTCGGAGTCCTCGGCCGGTTCTTCACTGTTCTGCTGCAGCCGCAAGTAGATGCCGCCGAGGGCGGCGGCCGCGACGATGAACACGAGGATCGTGACTGCGTAGCGAGACTTCATGGAGATGCGTCCCGGTTCAAGGTTCGATCTTGCCGTCCGTTATACACTCGGGGGCGCAGAATCTTTGGAATGGGTGCGATTCGATCACATCGTTATGACAACACCCGGCGGCCCGCCGGCGCTGGGTTCGTGCGGTGGTCGCCTCATTAGACCCGGCACCGGCCGCGGAGGTTGCCCCGCGGCGCGTCGAGCGTCCGAGCCCGACGCTCAGATCGGAAGAAGGAAGAACGCCAGTCCCAGCATGACGTATACGGCCAGCAGTTGAACCCCCTCCATCCAGTGCGACTCGCCGTCCAGCGACACGAGGGCCATGATCCCGCTCGAAAGCACCACGGCCACGACCTCCAGCGGGGTGAAGTGGAGGTCCATCGGCGCCGGGCCGATCGCATAGCTCAGAAAGACCAGTAGCGGCGCCACGAACATCGCGATCTGGATCGACGAACCGACCGCTATGTGGACCGAAAGGTCCATCTTGTTCTTCGCCGCCATGAGCACCGCCGTGGAGTGCTCCGCGGCGTTGCCCACGAGGGCCACGAGGATCACACCGACGAATACCTGGCTCATCCCGAGATCGTGGGCCGTCGTCTCGAGCTCGCCCACCATGAGCTCCGACATCACGCCGACGGCCGCCGCGGACAGCAGAAGCAGGCCCAGCGCCCGCCACGCCCCACTCCTCCCCTCCCCCACGCCGCTCCCTGCGCCTTGGCCCGGCTCCTCACCGGAGCCGAGATAGAGGTGCGAGTGCGTGTGAAAGTTGAACACCAACCCAAGAACGTAGGTCACCATCAGCACGATCGAAATGTCGAGGCTGAGGCCCCGCTCGAGATTCGCCGCCTGCACGCCGACGATCTCGTGGAAGATCGCCGGGATCACCAGCCCGATGGCGGCCAGGACCAGCATCGTCGCTCCCACGCCGGCTGCCGTCCGGTTGAACCGCTGGATTGGCGGAAACCGCAGCCCGCCGACCAGGATGCTGAGACCGAGCACGAGCAGGACGTTCCCGATGATGGACCCCGTCAGGGAGGCCTTGACCACGTCTACCAGGCCGGCGTGGAGCGCCATGACAGCGATGATCAGCTCTGCTGCGTTTCCGAAGGTCGCGTTGAGGAATCCGCCCCAGCCTGCTCCCACGTGCTCGGCCAGCCGCTCCGTGGCCCTCCCCATGTACCCCGCCAGCGGCACGATGGCGATGGCGCTCGTGACGAAGACCGGAGTGCCGTCAAGCCCGAATACCCACCTCATGAGAAGGGAGAGCGGGATGAACACCAGCAGGACCAGGAGGAGGCGATCGAGGACGTGCATACGGTCTGCCTCGGAGGAAGGGTCCTTCACCGCGAGCACTCCTTCGCACTACGGGCCTGGCGAGCCGACGGGAGAGGCGCCGTCCGGATTCGAACCGGAGTAGGGGGCTTTGCAGGCCCCTGCCTAGCCACTCGGCCACGGCGCCGCCGCGGAACGCCTTCTGGTTCCGGGGCGCGGAAACTAGCGGCTTTCGCAACTCGCGGCCAGACTTGCACGTCGCTTGTGCCGGCCTGTGGCGGGCGCCTATACTGCCGTCCTCGCGCGTCGCCCGGGCGGCGCAGTTTCACACGACCGGAGATCGCCATGCTTCGGAGCGCGGCTCCGCCGGCCACTCCGCACGTTGCCCGCTTCCTGTGCTCGCTCGCGGCGCTGGCGCTCCTCGCTCCGGCGGCGGTCCAGGGACAGTCGCGGGACCGCGATGCCCGCATTCCGCAGCCCGGTTCCCTGTGGATCGCGATCGCCCCGGACTTCTATAGCTGGAACGAGCAGTTCGCACAGGGAAGCGCCGGAGTGGGGGACGGGAGCCGCGAGCCGTTGTTCTCCGATTATGACGGGAGCGTGGCGGCCCGGCTGTTTCCCGGCCTTGACCCGATGCTCGACGTCGTCAATCGAGACGCGGGCGCGCTCGGGTTCACTCCCCTCACGGAGAGCGAGCTGGCTCTGGGGAATCTCGACTTCGGATCGATCGACGTGTCCGTGCGCCGGATACCGCTCGAGTTCCAGTACGGCATCGGAGGGTTCGCCGCCATCGAGGTCTCGGTTCCGCTCGTCGAGACCGAGGTGGAAACCGGGTTCGTGTTCGATTCCGCCTCGGCGGCGGTGCTGCGAGCCGAGAGCGCCCTGTCCGACCCTGGGGCGTTCTTTTCGCAGCTCGACGCGGCGCAGGCGCAACTGCAGGGGCTTCTCGACGGCGGCACGCTCTCGCCGGCGGACTCCGCCGCAGCGGCACAGCTGCTCTCCGACACGGAGGCCTTCCAGGGAGCGCTCGACTCCCGGGTCTCGGACCAGGGATACCTCTTCACGGCCGGAAGCTCCGCCGGCCAGCAGATCACGGGTTACTACGGCGGATTCGAGACCGGATTCCAGGCCTTCGGTATCACCCTGCCGGGGTTCTCTCTCCCGGATACGGCGACCCGGGCGGACCTGAACGCCTACTTCCAGGGTGACCCCGTCCTCGGCCAGCCACTCGGGAAGGTGACGCGCGGCTGGGCCTTCTCCAATGTCGAGGTGGGCGCGCGTTTCAAGCTCTTCGACACCTTCGGTTGGCCGGAGCGACCCGAGCCGACAGCCGCGGTCCCGGCCGACGAAGATCTGGCCGCCGCTCACGCACCCCCCCGGAACGCCGCTCCCGACAGCATGGAGGCGGTTCCCGACAGCATGGTGGTCGCTCGCGACAGCGCGAAGGCGGAGCCGGAGCCGCCCGAACCGATCGACCGTCCGGGCATCCGATATCGCACGACCGTCGGGGCCCGGTATCGGTTCCCGCTCTCGGAGCCGGACAGCGACCCGAATCTCGACCCGGACTACTTTCTACAGCAGCCGATCGGTACAGGCTCGGCTGACATCGAGCTGGAGGTCTACCAGGATGTCGCGTTCGGGAGCCGACTTCTGGTCGTCGCGGGAGCCACGTACGGAATCCAGTTGCAGGACGATCTCGTTCGTCGAGTCGCCCCGCCGGGGCAGCCCTACGCTTACGCTTCCCAGAAAGTGACCGTGTCGCGCGACCTCGGGGACTTCCTCCAGGTGGTCATCTCGCCGCGCTTCGCGCTGGCCGAGGCGATGTCCCTGGCCGTCGAGTACACCTTCTGGAACAAGAAGAGCGACGTGTACGAGAGCTCGTCCGCCGGCGTCGACGCCACTCCTCTGGGTCTCGAGACCTCTCAGACGCGGCACATGCTGGGGATCGGGGCCTACTACCGGACGACCCGTCTGTTCGCCGCGGGACGAGCGGGCATGCCGATCGATCTGGCGTTCCTGTGGCAGACTTCGATCGCCGGTTCGGGAGGACTGACGCCCGCCGCCGGAATCACGACCTTGTCGGCACGGATTCCAATTCAGCTATTCTGAGAGCAGTTCGGCGGCATGGCGCCTGGCCGTCTCACGTCCCGGCTTCCCGCCCAGCATGCGAGCCAGCTCCTCGACCCTCTCCTCGCCGTCCAGCGTTCGAACCCGCGCAGCGGCCAGTCCGTCCGCCTGGACCTTCTCCACGTGCAGGTGAGTCGACGCCCGAGAAGCGATCTGCGGGAGGTGGGTGACGGCGAACACCTGGTGATTCCCGGCCACCATTGCCAGCCGTTCGGCCACCTGGTGAGCGACCCGGCCGCCCACGCCCGAATCGATCTCGTCGAATACGAGGGTCGGAACGTCGTCCACTTCGGCCAGCACCGTCTTGAGGGCCAGCATGACGCGGCTCAGCTCGCCGCCGGAGGCGACACGTGCCAGCGGCCCTGGGTCGAAGCCGGGGTTGAGACTCACGAGGAAGCTCACACGCTCCGAACCGTGCGGGCCCGGTACCTCCAGCTCCTCGAGCTCGACCTCGAAGCGGCCTCCCTCCATTCCGAGCTCGCCGAGCAGGCCCGTCACTTCCGCCTCGAGCCGTCGTGCCGCTTTCCGCCGCAGGTCCGTCAGGCTGCGGGCCACCTTCTGCAGCTCCTCGAGCGCTAGCTCCTCCTCCCGGGCCAGGGCGGCCAGGTCGAGCGCGCTTCGGTCCGCGGCGTCCAGCTCGTCTCGCGCTTCCCTGCCGGCCGAGATCACCGCCTCGACCGTGTCACCGTACTTTCGCTTCAGGCGGTGGATAAGGTCGAGCCGCTCGCGCAGCGCCGCGAGGCGCTCCGGATCGTGTTCGACCGAGCTGTGGTAGACGGACAGGCGCCTGCCGAGCTCCTCCAGGGTGTTCCGCGACTCCGCGTAGAGCTCCGCGATCTCCTCGGCAGCCGGGTCTATTCGGACCAGGTCCTCCATCCTCCGTCCCAGGCTGCCGAGACGGTCGACGAGCGATCCGTCGTCGGAGTAGACGGCCGAGTGGAGCGACGCCGACAGCTCCATCAACTCCTCGGAATGCTCCAGGCGGCGAGCCTCGCTCGCAGCCGCCCCGTCTTCTCCCGGTTGCAGGGCCGCCTCCTCGATCTCGCGGGCGCGGAATTCGAGGTAGTCGGCGCGCTCGCGCGTGGCCGAGGCCTCCGACCGGGTCGCGGCGATACGCCGCCGAACGTCCGCCAGGCGGCGGTGCGCCGCGTCTGTGCCGCTAGCGGCCTCCGTCGCCCCGGCGAACGAATCGAGGATGTCGCGTTGCGCGTCCCTCTGCAGAAGCGCCTGGTGCTCGTGCTGACCGTGCAGGTCTACCAGCCCGGCCCCGAGCCTCCGCACGAGAGCCGCCGTGGCGGGAGAGCCGTTGACCCAGGCCCGATTTCTGCCCTCGCGGACGACCTCGCGACGCAGGATCAGCCACCCTCCCTCCACCTCTATTCCCTGTTCCTCGCACGCCGCGACCAGTTCGGGACACTTGGAGCAGTCGAATACTCCCTCGACCAGCGCGCGGTCCCGGCCGGCCCGAACGACGTCAGACGAAGCCCGGTCGCCGAGAAGCAGTGACACCGCGCCCACGATCAGCGACTTGCCCGCGCCGGTCTCTCCCGTCAGCACGTTCAGCCCGGGTTGCAGATCGAGACGCAAGTCGTCGATCACCGCGTAGTCCCGCACGTGAAGCTCCTTGAGCATGGGCGGGTCAGTCAGCCGCGGGTCGCACGTCGCCCCACCGCATCTTCTGGCGGAGGACGGAGAAGAAGTTCTGATCCGGCATCCGGATGAGACGGACGGGGTGGGGAGACCGTCGCGCGGACACCCTGCCTCCTCCACCGAGCCGTCCGCCGCTCTGTCCGTCGACGGTCACCAGGATGCCGTCCATTCGACTCAGGATCTCCACATTGATCGTCGTGTCCGCCGGAACCACCACCGGCCGGATGGACATCGAGTGCGGGCAGATCGGAGTCGCCACGAGGGCGTCGAGCGAGGGAAACAGGATCGGCCCGCCGGCCGAGAGACTGTATGCGGTCGACCCGGTCGCCGTCGCGAGGACGATGCCGTCTGCACTGTACTGCCCGATCTCCTCCTCGTTCACCCACACCCGCATCGAGATGAGGCGCGCGAAGCCCCCCTTGTGCACGACGGCGTCATTGAGGGCGTAGAACGACTCTGTCGGCTCGGCAGATGCCATCCCCGCGGGTCCCTCCGTCGGGTGAAGACCGACTTCGAGCGCCAGCCTGGCTTCCTCCTCGTACTGCCTCTCGCGGAGCCTGTGAAGCAGTTCCTCCAGCCGGCCGAGCGGAACGCTGGTGAGGAAGCCCAGCTTGCCGAGGTTGCACCCGACCACCGGCACGTCGCGTGGCCCCGCCAGCCTGGCCCCTTTGAGCAGAGTGCCGTCTCCGCCGAGGGTGAGGAGGAAGTCCACTCCTTCGAGGCGCTCGTCGAGGGCCGGTCCCTCGCCGCCGAAGACGGCCATCAGGTCGGAGGTCAACACGAGATCGACCCCGTTCTCGGACGCTGCCGCCCGCAATCGGTCCATGATGTCCCGGAGCGCCGCGTGATGCGGTTGCGACAGCACGCCGACTCTCATTTCAGTGCGTCCTCTCGATCACGTACGATGCGATGGCCCGGAGGTCCTCCGGCCGAGCCAGGAGCTCGAGCTCGCCGATCGCGGCCTCGGCGAAGGCCCGGCTGATCCTCTCGGTCTCCTCGACTCCGTACAGCGCGGGGTACGTCGCCTTCCCCAGGGCCCGGTCACGCCCGCTCTCTTTCCCGATCTCACCGGCCGTGCCCCGCAGATCCAGAATATCGTCAACCGCCTGAAAGGCCAGCCCGAGGTCGAGTCCGAAGCGCCGGAGCGCCTCGATTTCCTCTTTCGGAGCCCCGGCCGCGATTCCGCCCATGACTGTGGACGCTGCGATCAGTCTGCCCGTCTTCCCGGAGTGGATTCTCTCCAGCTCCTCACGGGTCACTCCGCACCCTTCCGCACGCAGGTCCAGCAGCTGTCCCCCCACCATTCCCACCGCACCGGACGCGGCCGCGAGGACCGCGACCAGGCGATCGACCGTGGCCGGCCCCAGACCCAGGCGCGGCCCGGCCCTCAGGATCGCCCGCACGGCGAGCGGCATCAGGGCCGCGCCGGCCAGGACCGCGAGCGGCACTCCGAACTTGACGTGCACAGTCGGCCGGCCGCGCCTCAACACATCGTCATCCATGCAGGGCAGATCATCGTGCACCAGGGAGTACGCGTGTACCAGCTCGACGCTGAGCGCCAGGTCCGCGACGGCCCGGTTCTCTCCTCCCGCAGCCCGGTACGCGGCCATCAGGAGCAACGGACGAATCCTCTTTCCCGGACTCTGAACGGCGTAGCGCAACGCGTCGGCGACCGTCGAATCGAGTCGATCGAGCTCTTCGGCGAGGAAGGAGTCCAGGGCGTGATCGAAGGCGGACCGCATGCCGTTCATGGCGACGATCAGGCGGTCGGCCTGCACCGTACCATCGGGGCCCGCAGCGTCAGTCGAACTCGGATCCACCGGGATCCTCCGATGCGGAGTCCACCGGCCTGACCTCGAGCGAGCCGGCTGCGCCCTGGACCAGCTCCTCCACCTTTCCGTGCGCGTCCTCCAGTAGTCGCGAAGCCGCTCGCAGACGTTCCACGCCTCGCTCGAACAGCCGCAGCGCCTCGGCCAGGTCCAGGTCGTCTCGCTCCAGGGAGTCGGCAATCTCCTCCATCTCCTCCAGAGCAGACTCGAACGTCGGGTCTTCGCTCATCCGTCCTCCACCTCCGTCTCCAGCCTCCGCACCGCCCGCGCCTGGCACCGGACGATCGCGTCCACGACGCGCAGATCGAACTCAGCGGCCCCTTCGAACATGCGGCCACGTCTCAGAACCACCCCATCGTCCCCCAGCGGGACCGCGTAGCCTCGCTTCAGAGTCGCCAGTGGGCTGAGGGCATCCAGCCGGGCCGACGCCAGGGCCAGGCGGCGGGACCTGCCCGCGAGGTCCTCGCGGACCGCCGTGGTCAGGCGGCGAGCTCCTCCTTCGACCCTCGCCTGACCCTGCTCGACCAGGCCGCGCAGCGCGGCGGCCATTCGGTCGCGCACTCCGAGCAGCCTCCGGACCAGGGCGGCAGACTCCGGCACTGCGGCCTCGGCGGCCGCCGACGGCGTGGCCGCGCGATGATCGGCGACCAGGTCGGCGATCGTGAAGTCGATCTCGTGGCCCACCGCCGACACGACCGGGACGGGACACGCCGCGATCGCCCGGGCGACGGACTCCTCGTTGAACGCCCACAGGTCCTCCACGGATCCCCCTCCCCGGGTCACGATGACCACGTCGCACGTACCGTCGCGACCTATACGATCCAGGGCAGCGACAATCTCCGGGGCTGCGTCCCGCCCCTGCACCCGGCAGTGCGAGACCAGAATCTGCGTCCAGGGCGCTCGGCGTTGAACGACGGCGATGACATCCCGCAGGGCTGCTCCCGACCGGGAGGTTACGACGCCCACGCGGCGCGGCACCATCGGCAGCGCCCTCTTGCGGGCCGCGTCGAGAAGCCCTTCTGTCGCGAGCCGCGCGCGCAGCCGCTCGAACGCGAGCCGCCACAACCCCTCGCCGCGCGCTTCAATAGCGCGGGCCACGAACTGGTACTTCCCGCCGGCCGAATAGAGGGTGAGACGCCCGAAGGCGCAGACCTCCATTCCGTCTTCGGGGTCGGTCGGAAGACCGCGGGCGTCGGAGCGGAACATGACGCCGTCGATCTGGGCGTCACTGTCCCGCAGGGTGAAGTAGCAGTGCCCGGAGGCGTGGCGCCTCCAGCGCCCGATCTCGCCCCGCACCCAGAGAGGTGCGAACGAGGCCTCGAGCACCTCGCGGACGGCCTCGTTGACTTCGGCGACCGACACCGCCGTCGCGGGGGTGCGCCCCGGCTCGGCGACCTGCCCGATTCCCTCGATGACCGTCTCCTTCAGTCGGTGCCGGAAAGACGTCTCGCCGCGGTCACCGTATTCTTGAGAAGCATGGCGATCGTCATCGGGCCGACTCCACCCGGTACGGGCGTGATCCACGAGGCCTTTTCCGCCACCTCGTCGAACGCGACGTCGCCGACGAGCCGATAGCCGCGCTCCCGACTGTCGTCGTCCACCCGGTTGACGCCGACATCGATCACGACGGTCCCCTCGGAGACCATGTTGCCGGTCACGGCGTTGGGCCAACCGACGGCGACGATCAGGAGATCGGCCAGCCGCGTGATCGCACCGAGGTCATCCGAGCGGCTGTGCGCGATGGTCACCGTCGCGTTCGCGAACGGCTCTTTCTGCGACAGGATGGTCGCCATCGGCCGGCCCACGATGTTCGACCGGCCGACGATCACGGCGTGCTTCCCTGCCGGATCGTAACCGATGTGCTGCAGCATCACCTGGATGCCCGCCGGCGTGCAGGGTCGGAACGCGCTTCTGTCGCCGCTCGCCATCCGGCCGACGTTCACCGGGTGGAATCCGTCCGCGTCCTTCTCGGGGCGGATCCTCTCCATTACCGTCTTTTCGTCCACGTGATCGGGCAGCGGGAGCTGCACGAGAATGCCGTGCACCGCGGGGTCCTCGTTCCACGAATCGAGGACCGCCAGGATCTCCTCTTCCGGCGTGTCGGCGGGTAACCGCAAATCCACGGCCTTGATGCCGACCTCCGCGCACATCTTCTCCTTCATGCCAACGTAGACTCTGGACGCAGGGTTCTCACCCACCAGCATTACCGCGAGACACGGCTCGACTCCCGCTGCCTTGAGCTCCGCCACTTCCAGAGCCACTCCGTCTCGAACGGCCTGCGCGATCGCCTTCCCGTCTATGATCTGAGCGGACATGTCGACTCCTCGTATCTATCCGTGGCGGGCTCCGCGTCCCTTACCGCGCGAAGTTCACGGCGCGGGTCTCCCGCACCACCACGACCTTGATCTGTCCGGGGTACTGCAGCTCCTCCTCGATCCGGCTCGCCGTCTTCTCGCTGAGCGCCGCCATCTCCTCGTCCGACACCTTCTCCGGAATCACCATGATGCGGATCTCGCGGCCCGCCTGGATGGCATACACCTTGGACACGCCCGTGTAGGACCGGGCGATCTCCTCGAGCTTCTCCAGCCGCTTCACGTAGTGCTCGAACGACTCCCGCCGGGCGCCCGGGCGGGCTCCGGAGATGGCGTCGGCCGCCGTGACGAGGAACGTCTCGGGATAGCGAGCCGGCTCTTCGCCGTGGTGGGCGCGAATGGCGTTCAGCACCGGGTCCTTCTCTCCGGCCCTCTTGCACAGTTCGTAGCCGATCTCGACGTGGCTTCCCTCCTGCAGATGGGTCAGCCCTTTGCCGATGTCGTGCAGCAGCGCCATCCGCTTGCACATCTCCACATCGACGCCGAGCTCGGCCGCCATGTTGCCGGCCAGAAGCGCTACTTCCCGGGCGTGCATCAGCTGGTTCTGGCCGTAGCTCGTGCGGAACTTGAGGTTGCCGAGGACTTCCAGGAGCGACTCCGGCAGGTCGTGAATTCCGAGCTCGTAGAGCGTCTCCTCCGCCGCCTCGCGCATCTCTCCCTTCAGGTCCTCTGCCGCCTTCTCCACGACCTCCTCGATGCGGCCCGGGTGAATGCGGCCGTCGGCCACCAGGCGCTCCATCGCGATCCGGGCGACCTCACGCCGGATCGGATCGAAGCTCGACAGGATGACGGCCTCGGGGGTGTCGTCGACCACGACATCCACGCCCGTGGCCGCCTCGAAGGAACGGATGTTCCGACCTTCCCTTCCGATGATGCGGCCCTTCATGTCGTCGCTGGGCAGGGGTACGACGGACACGGTGATCTCTGAGGAATGGTCCACCGCGAGGCGCTGTACCGACATGGCGATGATCTTGCGGGCCTCCCGCTCCGCCTCTCGCCGCGCCCTCTCGCGAATGTCACGCACCGTCCTGGAGGCTTCCGCCTTCGCCTCGTCCTCGAGCCGGGCGATCAGCTCGGCCCGCGCTTCCCTCGCTGTCAGTCCGGCGATCTTCTCCAGTCTCTGCGTCAGCTGTGCGCGCTCCGCCGTCACCCGCTCCCGCTCCGCCTTCACCTCCTCACGGCGCTGCCCCACCTCCTCTTCCCTCTGCGCCAACCTCTCCTGCCGCTGGTCGAGCACGTCCAGCTTTCGCTCGAGGCCTTCCTCCCTCTCGCTCAGCCGCTTCTCCGTCTTCTCGAGTTCGGCCCGCCGCTGCTCCGCTTCTTCCAGCAGCTCCTGCTTCAGACGGTAGCCCTGTTCCTTGCCTTCCAACTCTGCAGCGCGCCGGAGGCCGTCCGCCTCGACGCGTGCCGCCTCCAGCACTCCCGTGGCCTCATCCTGGGCCAGGCGTTTCGCCGCCCGGGCCTTCCGAACCTCCAACGCTCGTCCGACCACGAATCCGACCAGGAGAGCCGCCGCAGCGGCAACAATGGTCATCAGGTTATCCATCGCTGACTCCATCTATCTGCAGGAAAACGGGTCCGCGCCGTCCCGGCTCCAGTCCCGACCGTCGGCTTCCGGGCCATCAGCAGCCGGTACGCCGACCCCCATAGCAAAAGGCCGGCGGCCTCTCCGAGGCCCCGCCGGCCCGACGCACAGCCAACCGGGCGCGAAACTGCTTCGCGCGAGCCGTGCGATCTATGCGTCCACTCGACCGTCAGCGATAGCCAGCGCCCACCTCGTCGGTCGTTCCAAGTTGCCCCGTCCGTCCCTCGACCGCAAGCCGCATCAGTCCTTGGGGACGACCGCCCCGACTCGCTCGCGCAGCGCGCTGACCCTCGCCAGCATTTCCTCCGAGCCCTCGGTCAACTGCCTTCGGGTCCGGAACAGCTCGTCGGTGATCTGGAGGGCCGCCAGCACTGCCGCCCGGTGGGGCTCGGCCACCTGGCCGCGCACGTGGGCCTGCTGCACCGCATCGTCCACGTAACGGGCGCACTCGAGCGTGTATTCCTCGGGGGCGTCGGTCCGAATCGCGTACTCCTCCCCGAAGATCGTGACCCGGACCGTGGCCCGTTCGGTACCTTCGCTCATCGCATCGCTCCTCAGCCGGCGGACTCGTCTTCCATCACGATCAGGCGCCCGCGGATCCGCTTCGCGCGGATTCGCGCTTCCCTGAGCACTTCCCTGAGGCGAGAGTTCTCCTCGGTCAGCTCCTGCAGCCGGCGCTCCAGAGAAGCCGGATCCGACATGTCCACTCCGGACTTGGCGAGCAGTCCGGTGAGCCGTGCGTGTTCGCCTTCCGCTGCCGACGTGCGGCTGCGGTATTCCTCGAGCTCGCGGACGAGCCGGTCTACACCCTTCTCGAGGGCGCCGAGCTCCCGCTCGACGGCGGCGACATCACGAGGAACGGATTCTGGCATCGAATCGGTCCTCCAGGTTGGCAGTGATCGAGCCCACGGCGTCCTCCACCTCCTCGTCACGCAGCGTCCGGTCGGGTGCCCGAAAGACGAGGCGCCAGGCCAGGCTGCGCTGGCCGACCTCGACCTTCTCGCCCTCGTAGACGTCGAACAGGTCCACGGACTCGAGGGTCGCCGGGGCAGCCGAAAGGATCGCTTCTCCGACGGCCGCCGCCACCACCTTCCTGTCCAGGACGAGTGCGAGGTCGCGCGACACGGACGGGAACGTCGGAAGGTCGCGGAAGATGCGACCTTCCGCCAGACGAACCGCGTCGAGTCTGAATTCGGCTGCGTACACCGGCGCTGCCCATACCGGCGAATCCACGGCCTCGTCCCGGACGCGACCGGCAACGCCCACGAGGCGGTCCCCCTGGAAGATGCAGAGCGATTCGCTTCCGAGCCACGGTCGCCAACCGAGCGGCAGACCCTCCGAATCCGCGGGCGGCTCTCCGGGTCGGATATCACCGATCCCGAGCCCGTCCGCTGCTTCCTCCAGCAGACCCATCAGATCCCACATTTCCATGTCCCCGGCGGACCCTGTCCAGTGGGGAGGCGCTCTCAAACCGGTGATCGCGACGCCTGCCCGCGTCTCCTCGACCACGGAAAGTACAGCCCCCGAAGGCTCGCCTCCGCCCGACCCCGCTTGAAACACGTTTCCGATTTCGAACAGCCTGACGTCTCGGTGCCCTCGGGACCAGTTGTGCTCGACTCGACCCAGGAGGATCGGCACGAGGTCCGTGCGGAGGAACGCTTCGGCCTCCGACAGCGGCTTCAACAGGCGAGCGGGCCGACCCGATGTGCGACTCCGCGAGGCAAACGTGGCGCTGCGGGCTTCCAGCAGCCCGCTTGCGGACAGGAACCGGCGGGCCCGGTCGGCCCGCCGCCAGACCGGACTGTCCGGAACCGTACTGGGACGGAAAGAACGATCCTCCTGCGGAAACGACTCGTAGCCATAGCGACGCGCCACCTCCTCCAGGAGATCCACCTCCTCTCGCACGTCCGTCCGCCAGCCGGGCACTCCGACCGTGAGCTTCCCGGATGTCTCGGTCGAGCCTCGCGGACCCTCCACGCTGAAGCCGAGCGGTTCGAGAAGGGCCGCGATCTGCCCACCGGAGAGACGCAGCCCGAGCACCGACCGGACCCGGGACGGTCGGAGGGAGATGCGTGGAGGATCGGGCACCGGCCGGCCGACACGAATCGCCTGCTCGTCCGCAGCGCCTCCCGCCGTCGCCAGGATCAGCTCGACGCAGCGTTGGATCGCGGTCTCCATCCCCGACTCGTCGATCCCTCGCTCGAACCGGTACGACGCTTCGGTGGACAGTCCCGTCTCGAGTGCCGTGTGCCGCGTGTGCCGTGGATCGAAGGCCGCACATTCGATGAGCAGATCGGTGGTCTCGGTCGAGACCTCCGAATCGGCGCCTCCCATCACTCCGGC
Source organism: Candidatus Benthicola azotiphorus (assembly GCA_947581745.1). Taxonomy (GTDB): domain Bacteria; phylum Gemmatimonadota; class Gemmatimonadetes; order Palauibacterales; family Palauibacteraceae; genus Benthicola; species Benthicola azotiphorus. The sequence goes on along the minus strand of CANPVW010000076.1, from coordinate 2,751 downwards.
CAGCGCGATCGGCCGCTCCGCGTCGGCGATCACACTGACCTCCGGCCCCAGCTCGTGCTCGGTGCCATCCAGGGTCGTGTGCGCCTCGTTCCGGGCGGCCCGCACCCGGATCTCCCGTCCTGAGATGCGCGCGAGGTCGAACGCGTGCAGCGGCTGATTGAGCTCCAGGAGCACGTAGTTGGTCGAATCCACCACGTTGTTGATGGGCTGAGAGCCCGCGGCCCGCAGCCTGGCCTGAAGCCACTGCGGGGACGGGCCGACTTCGACCCCGCGGACGATTGCCGCCAGGTAGCGAAAGCAGCGTTCCGGATCCTCTATCGTGACCGTGACGTGGCCGGCCGATGCGGACTGCCTGCCGGTCTTCCACCTCGGGGACCACTCGGGACCTCCGAAAGGGGGCAGGGCGATGTCGCCTATCCCCCCGGGCGCCAGCTCGCGGGCGACTCCGACGTGGCAGGCCAGGTCGACCCGGTTGGGAGTGAGGTCCACCTCGAGCCGCGCATCGGGCATTCCCAGAGCTTCCGGCAGTGACTCTCCGGGCAGGTGATCGTCGGCCAGACGCATGATGCCTGCCGAGTCACGACCGAGGCCGAGCTCCTTCTCGGAACACAGCATGCCGTTGCTGATCTCGCCGCGGATCTTCCGCCGCTCGATCCTGAACCCGCCGGGCAGGATGCCGCCCGCCGGGATGAACGGGTACAGCCCCTGCTCGTCGATGAGCGGAGCTCCGCACACGACATCGAGCACTTCGCCCGTCCCCGCGTCGACCCGGCAGAGCGACAGCCGATCCGCATCCGGGTGCCTCCGGACCTCGAGGACGCGAGCCACGACGACATCGTCCAGGCCCGTGCCGACGGGCTCCACCCGATCGACCGGAACGGCGCGGGAGCTCAGCGAGGCAGCCAGCTCCTCGGCGGTGCCCTCGATCGTGGGGGCCAGCGATTGCAGCCACTTCACGCTCAGGTCCATCAGGCGAACTGCTCCAGGAAGCCGACGTCCGCTTCGTACAGCACGCGGATGTCCGGGATGCCGTACCGCAGCATGGCGATCCTGGCCGGTCCCATGCCGAAAGCGTACCCGGTGTAGCGCTCGGGATCGTAGCCCACCGCCTCGAAAACCGCTGGATTCACCATTCCGCTGCCCATGATCTCGATCCAGCCGGTGCGCTTGCAGACGGCGCATCCCGAGCCTTCGCAGATCATGCAGCTGACGTCCACCTCGGCGGACGGCTCCGTGAACGGGAAGTAGGACGGGCGGAACCGGGTGCGCGTGGAGGCGCCGAAGAAGCGGTGCACAAAGTAATCGATGGCTGCCCGGAACTCGATGAAATCGATCCCCTCGTCGACCGCGAGCCCCTCGACCTGCTCGAAAGCCGGAGCGTGCGACGCGTCGTACGGGTCCCGTCGAAACGCCATTCCTGGAGCGAGGATCCGCACGGGTGGATCGTGCTCCATCATCACTCGGGCCTGCACGGGCGACGTGTGCGTCCTCAGAAGGACTCCCTCGTCCAGGTAGAACGTGTCGTGCATGTCCGCCGCCGGGTGGTCCAGCGGGATGTTGAGCGCCGTGAAGTTGTGCCAGTCCGTCTCGACTTCAGGACCCGCTGCGCGCGTGAAGCCCAGTTCCTTGAAGATGTCGCAGATCTCGTCGATGACGATGGAGACCGGGTGCACTCCACCGCGCCACGGTCGCCGGCCCGGCATCGTCAGGTCGACCGGCGCGACTTCGCTTCGATCGGCGAGTGAAGCCAGCTGGTCGGCCCTGATCCGGATCGAGGTCTCAAGCGTCTCCTTGACCTCGTTGGCGACCTTCCCTGCCTCCGGACGCTCCTCGGGAGGCACACTCCGCAGACCCGACAGAGCGCGGGAGAGGAGACCCTTTCGTCCCAGGAAGCGGACGCGTGCCTTCTCCAGAGACTCGGCGTCGGCCGCCCCGTCGATCGCAGCGAGAGCGTCCTTCCGGATGGTCTCGAGCGTCTCTCGCAGGTTGACCGGCTCGTCCTTCGAACTCAATGCGCGTGCTCTTTCGCCAGCTTCGCCAGCTCCGCGAAGGCGTCGGGCTCCCGTACCGCCAGATCGGCCAGTGCCTTGCGATCGAGGTCGACCCCCGCATTGCGGAGACCGGAGATGAAGCGCGAATAGGACAGGTCGTGCTCCCGGCTCGCCGCGTTGATCCGCGCGATCCACAGTCGACGGAAATCACGCTTGCGCCGCCTGCGGTCGCGGTACGAGTAGGCCCACCCCCGCTCCACGGCGTTCTTCGCCGTACGGTACAGCTTGGAGCGAGCGCCGAACTGACCGCGCGCCTGCTTCAGCACTTTCTTCTTCCGCTTGTTTCGCGCGACGCTCGTCGTCACACGCGCCATATCGATACCCTCTTCTTTCTATCCCGTGCTTCCATAAACCCGTTCGGGACTCTCGCTCGAGCGATCGTCCGACATGTCGTTCGCTCAGCCTCCCAGCAGTCTACGCACCCTGCTCTCGTCAGCCTTCGAGACGAGCGTCTTCTTTCGGAGATTCCGCTTTCTCTTCGGGCTCTTCTTGGTCAGGATGTGACTGTGAAACGCCTTGTTGCGACGGAACTTCCCTGATCCGGTCTTGCGGAATCGCTTGGCCGCTGACCGGTTGGTCTTCTGCTTCGGCATGCTCGCCTTCCCTTTCTGACTAGCCCTTCGGACCGATGAGCATCGTCATGGTCCGACCTTCCTTGCGTATGTCCGACTCGACGTTGCCGAGTTCCTCGAGTTCTCCC
>CANPVW010000075.1 GCA_947581745.1 Candidatus Benthicola azotiphorus | reverse complement strand
CCTCGACACTCCACCACGGCGCTCCATCCTGTTCGTGCTGTTCAGCGGCGAGGAAAGGGGACTGCTCGGATCCCGCCATTACGCGGCCAGCCAGGAAGCGCCGATCGGCCACGTCGCCGCGATGGTCAACCTGGACATGATCGGCCGGAACTGGTCGGACACGGTGGCGGCCGTCCATCAACTGAACTCGGACATCTTCGAGCGCGCGGCTCGCGTGGCCGACGCTCACACGGAGCTTCAGATGACGCTCCTGACCGACCCCTGGCCCGGTGAGAACCTCGTGAACCGCTCGGACCAGGCCCCCTTCATCACCTACGGCATCCCGGTCCTGTTCCTGACGAGCGGCCTGCACACGGACTATCACCAGCCGTCGGACGAGGCGGACAGGCTGGACTACCCGAAGACGGAACGGCTGGTTCGGACTATCTTCTGGATCGGGTGGGAGTTCGCGGAAGCCACGGAGGCGCCGGGCTTCGTTCAGTAGGAGACGGATGCTCCGGCGGGGCACCCGAGGACTGACAGGCCGGATCCTCGATACTTGCCGATGCAAGAGGGCCGGCCGGGAGATCCCGGTCGGCCCTCTTCGCACCTTCGACCAGGCGACCCGCTCCTAGTCGATCTCGCGGAATACCACGCGCCGGTTCTCCTGCCGTCCTTCCGGCGTCTCGTTCGTCGCGATGGGTCGGCTCTCACCCAACCCGCGCGCTGAATAGAGTCCCACGTCGAGCTCCGGGTAGCGCGCGATCAGGTAGTTCAGCACCGTGGCAGCACGCCTGTCACTGAGCTCCTGGTTGTACTCCGTCGAGCCGATCGCGTCGGTGTGCCCCTGGATCTCGAACTTGATCCCCGGTCGCTGCAGCAGGGCCAGTCCGACCTCGTTCAGGATCGGCATCGACTCGGGCCTCAGCGTGTCTTCGTTGAAGTCGAAGTAGACGTTGTGGAGGACGAGCAGCCCCTCCTTGATCCCCTCCTGGATCTCGCTGCAGCCCGTCTCGTCGACGACCGCGCCCGGCGGCGTGTCGGGACAGCGGTCGATGCCGTCCAGGTAGCCGTCGTTGTCGGTGTCGAACGGACACCCGTGCGCGTCCACGAGGGCGCCAGGCGGGGTGTCGGGACACTGGTCTATCCCGTTCAAGACCATGTCGAGGTCATCGTCCCGCGGACAGCCGGCTTCGTCCACGGTGGCTCCACGCGGCGTGTTCGGACACTGGTCCCATCCGTCCGGCACCCCGTCGAGGTCCGTGTCCAGCGGGCAACCGTGGTCGTCCACGATCTGACCGAGGGGGGTATCCGGACACAGGTCGCCGCGATCGTACACGCCGTCCTTGTCGGAGTCCTTGGGCCCTCCGAGGAAGTACGACACGCCTATGCTCAGCTCGTTCATGATCAGGTCCGCGGAGATGACCTCATCCTGTCCGGTGGCCTCCTTGCGGATGTCCTCGAGCGCATTGGGAACGTGGTGTTGCCGGATGTCCGCTCGCACGGCCACGTCGCGCCAGACGTAGTACTTGGCGCCGACCCCGTAGCTCAGGGTGAAGTCGGTCTCCGGAGTCAGAGTCTCTATGGCGAAGCGCGTCGCGCCGGCTCCGGCGACCGGGAAGATCTGCAGGTTCTGGCCGATCTGAAAGTTGTATCCGATCACGCCCGTGAACCACCAGGTCTGCATGTTCGAGACGCTCCCCGCGATGTTCAGGCGCTGCAGCGAGTTCTGCACCTCTCCGCCGAAGAAGCCGCGCCACGGGAAGACGTAGTACACGCGCCCGCCGACGATCGCGTCACGTCGGATCAGGTCCTGCCCCGTGCTCCCCGGCTTGAATTCGGGTTCGTCGTTGAGAATGCCGACGTGGGCGTTGAATTCGACGCCACCGTTGCCCCACTTCGGATTTCGCTGCCCGAACGCCGTTCCGGGCAGCACGGCCAGCAACAGGGCTGCCGCGACCGGGATAACCGCTGTGCGCTTCGACATGAGGATACTCGCTCTCTCGTGTACTCATTCCGCCGGCAATCCCACCGGCAGCCGTCGGGCTCACGAGGCGCAGAAAGCTTGCCACGACCCGATCCGGGAGCCGCGACGGAAAGGCTGGGGCGCGTAAGGGCCGGGGCAATCGCGTGTTATCGCGATCGCCCGGTCAGGGAAGCGCTCGTCCTGAGATGATTATGGGGCCGACTGTTGCATAAATGCAACAATCCGGGATTGCTCCTCCGCCGTGAGCTGCTGCATGCCGAGCATCGCCCGCATGGCGCTCATCCTGGCGACCAGTGCCTGGACCTCGGCCGCCGGATGCGCGGCGGGAGAGGGAGTTTCGTGGCACCCGGAGCACTTGTCCACGAACAGCGCCGCCTCCGGCGTGTTCGGGATCTCGGAATCCGTTGCCGCCGGAAAGGCGTGCCGCTGGAAATAGGCGACCAGTGAGTCGACGTCCTCCGGGGGAGGAAGCTGGGCGGTCCGCAAGCCGGCCAGCAGCATTCGGTCGACCATTCCCTCGGTCCGCGGCCCGCCGAGGCGGCTGCCCAGGGCGGCCCCGCGCATCAGCATCCGACGCACGAGGAGAGGCCACTCCGCGGAGCTGTGCATCCGGGGACTCGCGACGCCGTGACACTGGATGCAGTAAGCCTGCTGAAGGCCGACGGCCCGTGATCCCTGCTCGGGAAGGTCCTCCAGGCGGTAGCTCTCGGGCGGCAGGCCCGTGCCGACGGAAGCGATCAATCGCCAGCGCTGGCTCCGGCTCAAGTCCGCCGTCTGGGGTCCCCCCAGGTCGGCGAGCAGGCTGTCGAAAGCCGCCAGCTGGGCCTCGTCATCCGGTGCCTGGTCGGCGGGCGAACAGGCGACGGCTCCGATCGTCATCGCCACCACGGCGACCAAGACATGACGAGGCGACCCGATGCGACGGCAGGTGTTGTTTCCGGGCTTCCTGTGGAACATCCCGAGCATCTCCCCGGACAGGCGTCCGAAGTGTGAATCCACCAATTCTCGAGCGGGGGAAACGATACCACTATGTAACCTCGCCCGCTACCAGCGTGCGAGCTACCGGGGACCTCGCATCGATGCACGAAGGCCAGCCCTCGCGGACTGGCCTTTCGAAGTCGGGGCGCCCGGATTTGCAGTCGAGGCGCGTCGCGCCGAGACATTGAGCACGCGCCTGCGTGCGAACTACCGGGGACCTCGCATCGATGCACGAAGGCCAGCCCTCGCGGACTGGCCTTTCGAAGTCGGGGCGCCCGGATTTGCAGTCGAGGCGCGTCGCGCCGAGACATTGAGCACGCGCCAGCGTGCGAGCTACCGGGGACCTCGCGTCGATGCACGAAGGCCAGCCCTTGCGGACTGGCCTTTCGAAGTCGGGGCGCCCGGATTTGAACCGGGGACCTCTGCGTCCCGAACGCAGCGCTCTACCGGACTGAGCCACGCCCCGACGTACCTGATACCCGCTGCCGTCTTCAAGCGGGCTAAGCGGGCAACCGGATTCGAACCGGCGACCTCAACCTTGGCAAGGTTGCGCTCTACCAGCTGAGCTATGCCCGCGGAGCCACCGGTCGGAATTGAACCGACGACCGCTCGATTACGAATCGAGTGCTCTACCTCTGAGCTACGGTGGCAGAAGTGGAGCCGGCGGGACTCGAACCCGCGACCTCTTGAGTGCGATTCAAGCGCTCTCCCAGACTGAGCTACGGCCCCCTGGAGGGGGAAACGGGGCTGACGGGACTCGAACCCGCGACCTCCGGTGTGACAGACCGGCACTCTAACCAAACTGAGCTACAGCCCCCAGAAACAACGACAAACCACTTATCAAACAGCCGCATCGATGGGGCCTACTGGACTCGAACCAGTGACCTCTACGATGTCAACGTAGCGCTCTAGCCAGCTGAGCTAAGGCCCCCCGAACGTGCGTGCGCGAGCGAAGGATTGCCCCCCGCTCGCGAGACCGAAGAAAGTAGTAGCGGTGTCTCGGGAGGTCAAGGTAGAACGCGCATCGACCGCGTTCACGACGGGCTGCCGGTTGTCTTGCGTCACCCCCCAAATCTGATACCTTGACCCGGCCGTTTTGCGAAACCGGCGTCGGGACCGGGCGAGGGTTGGGCGGACGCCGCGCCAGATCGTTAGAAACACCGACAGGATCCATGACTCCAAGTCGCAGGCTCATAGCAGCGGCCGTGATCGTCGCGGTCTGTTTGCCGCTGGCGCTCATCGTCTTCGTAAGCGGCGCTCCGGATGCCACCGGCCAGCAGGCCGCGGCGACCGGCGAGCAGCAGCTTCCGGTCAGGCTCGACCCGATCAAGCCGCGCACTCCCACCGGGATGACGGCCGACGAGGCGATCGCGGCGCACGAGAACGCCACCGAGGGTCCCGAGCAGCCGATCCCGTTCAACCACCGGTTTCATACGCAAGAGCTCCGCATGCAGTGCGAGTACTGCCACGGCGGCTCCGACCGATCGCCCATCGCCGTGATGCCGGCGTTGGACCTCTGCATGGGATGTCACCGCATCGTGGGCGCGAATCTCGAGCCGATCCAGCGCCTGAGGGGCTACTACGATTCGGGCGAGCCGGTTCCCTGGGAACGCGTCTACAAGCTTCCGGAATTCGTGCAGTTCCCACACCGCGCGCACCTCCGCAGCCAGGTCGAGTGCGAGGAGTGTCACGGGAAGGTCGAGGAGATGGACCGGGTGTACAAGTTCTCCTCCTTGAAGATGGGCTGGTGCCTGGACTGCCATTGGCAACCGGGCGAGGACACGGATGTGGCGACGGATCGGTTGCTCACGGAGCAGTTTCCACCGCCCGAGACGCCCGACGAACGGCAGCCGATCGGACTGTACCCGAGGCGGCTGAACGAGCATTACGGAGCGAACCGGGGCCCGATCGACTGCTCTGCCTGCCACTATTGATCACGGACCACGACTGAATGAACGACGGCGACGTGGAACATAGCGGGAACGAGACGACGGCCACGGCCGAGGGCACAACCCGGCGGGAGTTCCTCAAGGTCCTGGGCGTCGCGGGCGCCGGCGCTGCCGCTGCCGCATGCGGCCCCCCGGACACGGGCGACAAGCTCATCCCGTATCTGATTCCGCCCGACGACATCGTGCCCGGCACCAGCGTCTCGTACGCCACGCTGCTCACGGGCGCCGGGCCCGAGCCTCTGGCGATCCATGCCCAGGTGCGCGACGGGCGCGTCATCAAGCTGGAAGGCAACCCGTCGAGGCCGACTGGCGGCGCCCTCTCGGCTCTGGCGCATTCGTCGCTGCAGGACCTGTACGATCCCGACCGGGTGCCAGGACCACGCCAGAGGACCGCCAACGGACTCGTCGACGCCACCTGGGAAGACGGCATCGCCGCCGCGGGCGCCGCAGTGGCCGGCGGCTCGACGGTGCTCCTCACGCCGCCGGCGGTGGGATCGGCGGCCCGGTTCTACCAGGAGTGGGCCGCGGCCGTGGGCGCCACCTGGATGCCCTGGGAGCCCCTCGGACTGGAGGCCCTCAGGACGGCACACGGGATCGCCTTCGGGATCGACGCGATTCCGACTTACGAGATCAACGGCTCGGATCACATCGTCTGCTTCGGCGCCGACTTTCTCGGAACGTGGCTGGCGCCCGTCGAGATGGGCGCGCGCTTCGCGGCGGCCCGCATGCCGGGGCACGGCGTGCAGGCGCGCTTCTCCTTCGTCGGTCCGCGGCTGTCGCTGTCCGGTCTCAAGGCCGACGAGTGGATCCCGGCTCGCGCCGGCACCGAGGTGCTCGTGGCGCTCGCGCTGGCCAGGGAGATCGCGTCGCGGAAGGCCGACGGTCGTGCCGCCCGCG
>CANPVW010000074.1 GCA_947581745.1 Candidatus Benthicola azotiphorus | reverse complement strand
GCGCGCAGCCAGTCGAGGTAGGCCTCGCGGGGTTCGCTGCGGAGCGCCTCCGCGATGGCGTCGGCGTGGAACAGATAGGCAGTCACGCTGGGCAGACACCTCTCCCGCTTCCCGGAGTCCAGTGCCCGCGAGTCCGGGATCTGCGAAGCGAAGCTACCCGGGCCGCGTCAGCCCGGGCGGCCTCCGCGTCGAACAAGGCGAGCCAACTCGTCCGAGCCCTTCCAGCCCCCGGACAGACTCGCGAGACCACCCTCCGGGCCCGCTGCTCGCAGCCGGGTCAGGCTCTCCACGTCGGCCGCCTGCACGAGTGCCGCCACGGGCTTGCCGTGCCGACTGATGATGATCGGCTCGCCGTCTTCCGCCCATCGGACACAGGCGGCGAAGGTCGCCTTGGCCTGTGCTACGGAAAGGGTGCGGGACACTGTGGTCCTCCTGCAAAGGGGACAGAAAATAGTCATAACGACCATTATGACTATAAATCAGCCGAGCGCAGCCGGCAAGAGCCGGCCCGTCGGCCCTGCCACCTGTCGGAAGGGCGTGATAAGTTGCCCGGATGCCACTTCGAATCGTTCGTTCGGACTCGAATGCCGCGCTGTGGCGCGCCTGCTCCGGGGACTTCCTCGACGCGGTCGGCGACCGGCCGGGTCCGGGCGGCTTCACCGATTTCCTCCTGCTCTCGCACCGGGTGCAGCGGGATGCGCTGCTCGAGGGTGCCGCGCTTCGCGGAGTGCCCGGGTGGATGGACCCTCCGTTCGCGTTCTTCTCGGATCTCCGCCGGATGTTCGGGATCGAGGCGCGTCCGGTGGGGATCCTCACGGGACGCATGCTGGTCGCGCGCCTCGCGGGACAGGCGGCACTGCGCGCGGGGGTGCGCACGGCGGGCCGGGACCGGGGACCGGCGGGCACGCACATGCTGGATCGGGTGTTCAGCGAGCTCCTTCCGGAAGGCGTGACGCCGGCCGTCCTGGGCGACGCGCTGAGGCCGCTCGGGCGCGACGACTTCACACGCCGCAGAAACGCCTGGGTGGTCGACACCTACGAGGCCTTCCTGGCCGAGCTGGAGGCCCGGGAGCTCTACGATCCACGCTCCATTCACGCCATGGTGGCGCGACGCGTCGAGGAAGGGGCGCTGCGGGAGGCGATCGCCGGGGCGTCCCGGCTCCACGTCTTCGGCATCACCTCGCTCCGGGCCCGTCACCTGCTGTTCCGCCGGCTGTCCGAGCAGGAAGAGGTCGAGGTGCTCGTCTACCTGCCCCTCGAGGACGAGCCGTCGGAGTGGGACGCGCTGGCGACGGGCTCCGCCCGAGTCGTCGAGGATGCGGAGGGTTCGGTCCCCGAGCCTGAGGTCCAGCCCGCGCCGGACTCCGTTCGAGAAGCGGTCTGGGTGGCGAAGCGGATCAAGGGCCTGCTCGCCGGAGGTGAGGTCGATCCTCACCGGATCGCCGTCGTAGCCCGATCGGGTCACCGCGACACGCGCGTGCTGCACACGGCGCTCGAACAGGCGGGCGTTCCCTCGACGGCCCGCCTGAGGAGCGTGCTGGCAGAGATCCCGGTTCTGAAGGCGCTCCTCCAGGTGCTGCGGGCGGAAGCCGACGGCTGGAGCTTCGAGAGACTGCGCCAGGTCCTGGCCAGTCCGTACTTCTCGCCGGGCGTCGACCTCCGGCCGGTCGACGTGCTGGCGGCCGCGAGACGCCGCGAGGGACTCGGCGAATGGCGCGCCGCGCTCCGCCAGCTGGGGGAGGAGATCGAATCGGAGGACGGCCGGCGGTGGCGCCGGATGGGGGTGTCCGGTCGGCGCCTGCGTGATGACCTCCCCCGGTTCGAGGAGTTCTTCGAGCAGCTCGGGGGCCTCGCGGGGGCGCGTCCGGAGGCGGACTGGATCGACCTCACCCTCGACATCCTGAGGGGGTGCCTTTTCGACGTCCGGTCCCGGTTGTGTCAGCCGGTGGGGGATCGATGGGACCTCGTGCGGCTCGACCAGCGAGGCTCCGAGCACGTCGTGCGACTCCTGAATGAGTGGCGGGACCTCATCATGTCGGGTGATCCCCTCTTGCCCGGCGACTGGTACGAGCGCCTTCGCAGGCTGCTCGAAGCCAACGAGCTTTCGCTCTCGACGCCGCTCAAGGAGGGGGTGCAGGTGCTCGAGGCTCACGAGGCCTCGTTGAGTCCGTTCGCGCACACGTTCATCGTTCACGCCAACGACGGGGTCTTCCCGCGGGCCCCGACGTCACAGGGTGTCTTCTCGGACGAGGAGCGCCTCCGTCTGCGTGAGCTCGGCCTGCCACTGACCGACCGGACGGAAGCCATGCGCCGGGAGCGGACCCTGTGGCGTTCCGTGGCGCGCGGCGGATCGGTGACGATCACGTATCGGACGACCGATGCGAACGGAGTGCCGCGACTTCCATCCCTGATGGTTCCCCGACACGATCCCGGCACCGAACTGCCACGCACCCTCGATCTCGAAGCGATCGAGGGGAGGGATCTCGGGTTGTCGCCCGTGAGTCCCGGGCAGCAGCGGCGCGCGGACGTCCTCAGGCTCAAGCGCGTGCGTCTCGGCGGGGCCCGCGACGAGGTCGAGACGGCCTTCGCGGACTCCGTCCGCCACGCGGTGCTCGGGGCGTTCGCCGACGAGCTCCGCTCCGGTGGTCTCGATGACTTCGTGCGGCACGAGTCGGACCTGGCCGGCGACGTCGGCGCTCCCCGACAGGGGGAGCTGAGTCCGCTGAGTGTATTCGCCGTGGATCGGGCGATCTCGCTGCGTCCCACCGCGTGGAACGGGAAGCTGAGAGATCCTGCGGTGCTCGCGGAGCTGGAACGGAGGTACGGCCCGGACTACCCGTGGTCGCCGAGCCAGCTGGAGGAATACGGGAAGCGTCCGTTCGATTTCCTGCTTCACAGAGTGCTGGGGCTCGAGGAGGTGGCGGAGGCGGAGGAGGAGACCAGCGCCATGACCTTCGGTAGCGTCGCGCACGCGATCCTGGAGGGGTTCTACGCACGCGTGCTCGAGGACCCACCGGCCGAGCTCGACGAAGCGGCGGCGCGCACTCTCGACGAGGTGGCGGATGACGTCATCGAGAGACTGGAGGCGAACCGGAACGAGTGGCTCGGTCTGGAGCCTCTGTGGGACGTCACCCGTCAGGACGTCCGCGACCAGGTGCGAGCCTACCTCCAGTGGGAGCTCCCCCACGCGTCCAGGAAGGGAGAGCGGCCGGTAGAGGTGGAGCTCCGGTTCGGGTTCGAGGACCAGCCACTCGTGGAAGTCTCGGGACTCGACGTGACCGCCCGGCCGGCGAAGCTGCTGTTGCGTGGCCGGATCGACCGGGTCGATCGGTTCGGAGGACCGGAGGGCGGCGTGCTCCGGGTGCTGGACTACAAGAGCGGATTCTCCAGTCTCCCCAAGCAGAAGGGCTATCAGGACGGGGCCCTGCTCCAGACGGCTCTTTACATGAAGGCGGTCGACGTGCTCGGACTCGGGCCGGTGGATTCGGGGCGCTACCGGGCGATCCGGCAGCCGGGCAGTCCGGCCAACAAGTACGAGATCAAGTTCAGCCGTGCCGAGCCCACTTTGCGCCTCGCCCTCTCGATTCCCGGACGGGTGCGCGCCGGACTGTTCGAGGCGGTCCAGGCCGCCTCGGCGCCGATCGTCGACTGGCAGCCGGGCATGGAAGTAACGCGGAATCGGGCAAGCCTCCCCGACGGGACCCGCTTCGATCGGATCGCGGAGTAGAGCATGCCGATTCGCGAGGTTCACTGGACCGATGAGCAGGCCGCCGCAGTCACGGCCGCCGGTGACGTGCTGCTCGCGGCCAGCGCCGGGACCGGAAAGACCACGACGGTCGTGGGCAAGATCCTGTGGCTGCTGGGACTCGAGGCCGGGCGGGCGGGCGACCCTCCGGCCTCGCTGCCGCCCTGCGAGTCGCCCTGCCGCCTGGACCAGATCGCCGCCATTACGTTCACCGAGAAGGCGGCCTACGATCTGAAGAAGAAGCTGCGCGCCGAGGTGGAGGCGTCCGAGCGGGGGCAGGAGCTGCGCTGGGAGATCGACGGCGCCTCGGTGGGGACGATTCACGGCTTCTGCGCGGAGCTTCTGCGTGAGCACGCGCTCCGGCTGGAAATCGACCCGACGTTCCGGGTGCTGGACGAGCGCGAGGCCCGGGTGCAGCAGGATGAGCTGCTGCGAGACGAGATCAAGCGGGCACTGGCGGCGGCGGAGCCGGGGGCGCAGGCGCTGGTCCGCCGCTTCAAGGGGATGTACGACGGTACGCACCGGAACGGAGCGATCGGAAACGTCCGCGAGGTGATGCGTGACATCCGGTGGCATGCGCGCCGCTACGCGAGCTGGGTGACGCACGAGCCTCAGGCCGAGCAACGGTTGGACGAGGCGCTCCTGTGGGAGCTGGCGGAGCGCGCCGGGCTCGCCGACCCCGACCCGGCGGGTCGAGAGCACGACCGGGAATCACTGAACATCGCGGCCTCTCTGTACCTCTACGCCCACCGGGCGCTCGGGCGGTGGCTCTCCTGGCTGGAGGCCGAGAACCTCCGGGACTTCGACAGCCTGATCCTCGATGCGCGCCGGCTGCTGACACGGCCGGGAACGCGCCCGGCGCTCGAGGCGGTTCGGAGCCGGTACCGGATCCTGATCATCGACGAATTCCAGGACACGGACGCTGCGCAGCGGGACATCGCGTTCGCGATCGCCGGGCTGCCCTTGCCGGAGCGCAGCGCGGCGATCGATGCGGCACTGGGCGACGCGGATGTCGCGGATGTCGGATCCGCTTTGGTCCGCCCGCAACTGTTTCTGGTCGGCGACCCGAAGCAGAGCATCTACCGCTTCCGTGGAGCCGACATCGGGGTGTGGAACGACGTGCGAGCGTCCCTCGGTCGCACCGGACAGCTCCTGGACTTGAGCCATAACTTCAGGAGCGAGCCGGCGGTCGTCGACTTCGTGAACCGGGTGTGCGGTCCGGTGATGGCAGCGCGCGCGGAGGAGCTTCGCGCCACATCGGCACGCAGCTCGGTCGATTACGTGCCGCTCCGGCCCGCCGTGAGGGAAACCGCGGCAGCGGGGGTCGAGTGGCTGGTCAACGACCGGAACGGGAACGACGTGAAGGCGGCGGAGGCCCGGCTGATCGCTTCCCGCATCCGACAGCTGGCAGACGGCGGACTGGTGCGCGACCCGGAGAGCGGACGGCTCCGGGCCTGCCGGTTCAGCGACATCGCGATCCTCGCCCGTACCCGGGACGTCCTGCGGGGACTGGAGGAGGGACTGCGGCAGTACGACGTCCCGTTCTACAACAGCTCGGCCGGCGACCTCACCGATCGGCAGGAGATCCAGGACGTGGTGACGGCGCTCCGCCTGGTGGACAATCCGAGCGACGACCTGCGCGCCTTCTCCTTCCTGAGGGCGCCTTTTGTCGGACTCAGGGACGAGGTGCTGGCCCGGGTGCGGCTCGATCCCGCGGTCGGGGCCGCCTCGGCGCGAGCGACCTACCTGGGGCAGGCGAAGGCGTACCTCGAACTCCTCGAGCGCGGCCGGATCGAGCCCTTCGCGGCTCCCGAGTCAGACCGGATCCACGAGGTGGAGATCCAGGCGTTGCGACGCGGCCTGGAGGCGATCGAGCAGGCTCACCGTCTGGTGGACCGGGCGGACCACGGCGAGATCCTCGAGCGGATCCTCGACAGGACGGGCTATCGGCTCCATCTCCTGTTGAGGGACCACCCCGCGGAGGCGCTGGCCAACATCGAGCGCTTCCAGGCCCTTCTGGACGACTACCGGCACCTCCCGCTCGGCGGCTTCCTCAGACTGTGGGACCGCTGGGGCGAACAGGACACGGGGATTCCGCAGGCGCCCCTCACGAGTCAGGATGACGTGGCGGTCACCCTGAGCACGATACACACGGCCAAGGGGCTCGAGTGGCCCGTGGTGTTCCTGGCGGGAACGCGCAGTGGGCCGGACACCGGCCGCCGCCTCAGTGGCACTTTCTGGAGTGACCCGTCCTTCGGGCCCGTGTACATGGGTAACCAGGACGAGCGGGGAATCCGTTCGGCGCGCCTGTTCGAGACGGCCCTGGCGGAGGACCACGCCGAGGAGTCGCGCCTGCTCTACGTGGCGGCGACCCGTGCTCGGGACAGACTGATCGTCGCGGGGCCCGTCGAGGAGGCGAAGGGATACGCGGGGTGGCTGCAGGCCGGGCTGGCAGGGGCCGTGGAGGCCCACGAAGCCGCCGCGAGGTCGGCGGAGGAAGGGCTCGCGGACGTTTCGGCCCGCGACCGTCGGTCGGAACCGGCGACCGACGACGACACCGCCACGCGGACCGGGCGGCAGCTGGACGCTTTCGGCTTCGATCAGGAGCCGGAGGACAGCCGGGGGCAGTTCGACCTGTTCGCCGCCCGCCGGCACACGGAGCAGGGAAACCACTCGGATCCAGACTCATCCGCCACCGGGACCTCGCCTCGCATCGTGTTGTTCAGGACCCCGGACCCGATTCAGCAGTCTCTCGCGACGGCGCCCGTCCAGCTGTGGTGGATGGAGAACGTGATCGAGGGTGAGCCGCCGGAGATCACGAGGCCGATCGAAATGCCGCCCCTGAGCTTCTCCACCTCGGCCACGGAGCTGCGTCTGCGCGAGCGGGATCCGAGATCATGGGAGCTCCGCTACCGCCACGGAGTGATCCCCGGGGACCTCTTCGCGCCAGGCGGGGGAAGCGGTGCGAGGCTGCCCGCCGAGGTACGGGGCACCCTGATTCACGGGGTGCTCGAGAGAATCGAGGAGGAGGCGGAGCTGGCGCGCATCCTGGACGAGGCGATCGCGGGCCTGGACGCGCCGGAGTCGGAAACGCTCCTCGAGCCCGGATCGGCTTACCGCGCAGCGCTGGAGGCCGAGATCGCGTCCGTCGTCCGGAGCGAGGAGTGGGCGCACTACGTGGAGGGAGACCACTGGAGGGAGCTCCCGTTCGCGCACCTCGTCGGCCCCCGCCAGTGGCGCCTCGGGGTGTACGACCTGTTGCGGATCAGCGATCCGGTCGGCGGGCGGACGGAAGGCGATCGGGTCTGGATCGTGGATTTCAAGACGCACGAGATCCAGCCGGACGCCGTGCCCGGCATCGCTGCGACGTACGAGGTGCAGGCGCAGGTGTACCGCGAGGCAGCCACGGCCGTGCTGGGTCCGCCCGTTCGCGTGAGTCTCCACTTCACCCATCCGAACGTGGCGGTGGACGTCGAGGGCCCGGCTCAGCCTCCGGCCCGTCCGCCGGCCTCCATGTAGGGCACGAATCGCTCGTCGATGAAGTGGTGCCAGACGCCCTCGACGGTCTCCGCCCACCCCGGCTGCATCTCGCC
Source organism: Candidatus Benthicola azotiphorus (assembly GCA_947581745.1). GTDB lineage: Bacteria > Gemmatimonadota > Gemmatimonadetes > Palauibacterales > Palauibacteraceae > Benthicola > Benthicola azotiphorus. Next base: position 86 of record CANPVW010000074.1, on the reverse strand, counting down.
CTCCGCGTTCACCGAAACGCTGAGGCGGGTCGAGGTGCCTTCCAGCCCGACTTCCGACAGATCGTAGGTCACCACGAGGGCGATGG
>CANPVW010000073.1 GCA_947581745.1 Candidatus Benthicola azotiphorus | reverse complement strand
GACCGCCATGCTGATCCCCACCGCGGCGTGCAGGATGGTCGACGCGATCAGCGCCCCCGGCGGCATCCGATGCCGCTCCCGGCTTGCACTCACCGGCCCGCCCCTCGCATCCGGCTCCTCAGCGATCCGTGTCCGGCTCGGCGATCAGGCTCACGGCGTCTATGTCCGATTCCTTGAGCTTGCCGATCACCCAGAGCACGGACCCGTAGGGCACATCACGATCGCCCTTGACGTAGACGGTCGGCCCGCCCCGGCGTTCGACCAGCTGGACGATCGTGGCCGAGAACTCCTCGCGAGTGAACGCGTCGTCGTCGACGTAGATCTGACCGTCCCGATCGACCGTGATGACCAGACCTTCCGACACCTGGAGGGGCGCCGAGGGGGCTTTCGGAACGGCCACCTCCACGCCCCCCTGGAGGATCGGCGCCGTAATCATGAAGATCACGAGCAGGGTGAAGGCCACATCGACCAGGCTGGTGACGTTGATCTCCGCGCGAACGGGCAGACCGCTCTCCGGTCCGCCGCCCAGGCGACCGCCGATCATACCCTGCCTTCCCTGGCCAGAGTACCGATGAACTCGCTGGCGAATCCCTCCAGCTCACCCGTGAACAGCCCCAGTTTGGCGGCGTAGTGGTTGTACGCGATCACCGCCGGAATGGCTACGGCAAGCCCCACCACGGTCGTGATGAGTGCCTCGGCGATCCCCGGCGCGACTGCCGCGATGTTCGCCGAGCCCTGGGTGGTAATCCCGATGAACGAGTTCATCACTCCGACCACCGTCCCCATGAGGCCGAGCAGCGGGCTCACGGAGCCGATGATCGCCAGCCATGGCAACCCGTGAGCCATGTCGTCCCGCTCCTCCGCGAGCTCCTTCTCCAGGACGAGGCGCAGCGTGTCCAGCTGCGCCGAGGAAAGCCCCGGCGCCTCATGGCCGTCGTCGCGGAGCGCCGTGGGGCGCAGCTCGGTGAAGAAGTTGACGCCCCTGCGGAATACTCGCGTGTACGACGACTCCTCGAGCCGCGTCAGGGTCTGGTACACGTCCCGGAGACCCGCAGCGGCCTCCATTCCTGCGACGAACGTGTCTCCGGACTTACGCATCGTCCTGAACTCAGACCACTTCCAGAAGATCATGACCCACGAGAAGAGTGAGAAGCAGGCCAGAACGAGCAGGATGATCTTCGTGACGGGAGTCGCGTCGAGAACCAGGTCCCACGGGCTCGAAGCGATGGTGTTCGCCTGCTGGAGCGCCAGCGCCGCGAGCAGCGTCATCGATCCTCCCCGGCAATCCAGGCGTAGGTCGCTGCCAGACCGTCCTCCAGCTCGCCCGCGGGGCGCCAATCCAGGCCCGCGAGGCGACCCGAATCCAGGCAGCTGCGCTGCAGCTCGCCGGCGCGGGCCGGAGCATGCTCCACGGGCACCACTCTCCCGGCGACCCTCATCACGGCCCTGGCCAATTCGTTCACGCTGGTTTCCACACCCGTTCCCACGTTGAATGCCACTTCGTCCATTCCCGTCGACCCTGATACGTCCGTCAGAGCCGCGAGCAGATTGGCCTTCGCCACGTCTCCCACATACACGTAATCGCGCGTCTGTTCCCCGTCGCCATACACTGTGAGCGTGCGTCCCTCCAGGACGCAACGGGCGAAGATGGCTACGACGCCCGCCTCGCCGTGCGGATCCTGCCGCGGACCGAAGACATTGGAGTACCTGAGTGACACGCCCTCGAGGCCGTGGATCTCGCGGTAGAAGTGAAGGTAGTGCTCACCGGCCAGCTTGCTCACGCCGTATGGAGAGAGGGGTCGCTTGGGCGCGGTCTCGGGCACCGGGAATTCGTCCGGCTCGCCATACACGACTCCGCCGGAAGACACGTAGAGGAACCGGCGAACGCCTCCCTTCACCGCCGCTTCGAGCAGGTTCAGCAGTCCCATGATGTTGATCGAGGCATCGTGGTCCGGCCGGTCGACCGACACGCGGACGTCGATCTGGGCCGCGTGATGACTGATCAGGTCGAAGGCTCCGTCGCGCACGAGCTTCGCCGCCTCCGGCGATCGGATGTCGGTCACCACCAGCTCGACATCCGTCGAGAGGTTCTCCTCCCGCCCGGAGCTGAGATCGTCCAGCGCCGTGACGGACCAGTCCTCCGCCACGAACGCATCGCAGACGTGGGACCCGATGAACCCCGCCCCGCCCGTCACCAGCACCCGTTTCCGTTGTTTCGACATCGGTTCTCTTTCGCCGTCGTATTTGCGCCGCCCTGCAAGTCCGCGTCTCTCGTCTCGAACGCCGCGGCCAAGCTATTTGCCGCCGTCACGCGCCGAAAGACGCACCGGGCACGATGTGAAGAAGCGCCCCGCCAGCGGCGGGACGCTTCCGTGATTCCACGCGGGCCAGGCGTCCGGTCCTAGCTCGGCATCCGCTCCACCCGACGGACGGGAGCGCCCGGGCTCATGCCGGCATCACGCACTTCCGTGACGAGCGCGGTCGACGTTCCGGGTGACACGTGAACGACTCGCACCGTGGTCAGCCGATCCTCGAGGAGAGCGGTCTCGGCCGCCGCCATGCTGGTCGAGAAGACGGCAAACACGTCGCCGACCTGGATTCCATCATCGGCCCCCAGATCCAGGAACAGCGATTCACCGGTGCTCAGCAGCCGCTGGTCGACGGTGAAGGCTATCACCGTACCGAGCGGCCCGTTCGTTTCGGGCTCCGCCTGCTGGCCCTTGACCACCGGGTAGTCCTCCGCCCGGACCATTTCGTCTCCCACCCGGTAATCCCCGAAGATCTGGACCACTTCCGCACGCACGCTATCCCGGGTCGGATAGGTACGGGTCACCCGGACGACCCCGACCGTGTACAGGACCCGGCCCGCCGAGCCGAGGGTCCGGCCCCAGTGTACAGCCTTCAGGTAGTCGCCGATCTCCAGGTCGGCGTCGGCGATCGCGATCACGACCTGGTCGTTGAGTCGCGCCGCCCGCGGCAGCTTGATGTCGGGGTGCGCTTCGGCCACGACGCGCGACGTGACTCCGGGCAGGGCCAGCGATTGCTGATCGGCCAGGATCGGAGCCCCGTAGAAGTCGCTCGGCGAGACGACGGCGCTGGCCTCGTTCTGCTCGATCGAAAGATCGCCGTACGACGGAGCGCTCGGATCGACCCGGAAGACCGAGCCCTCGGGATACTGCCCCGTGGGCCCGAACGATCTTCGGGCTGCTCCCCCGCCGGCTCGCTCCGTCTCACGGGCCGGCTTCCCGGGTCGTCCTTCCGGGCGCCCCTCGGCCCGGGGCATCCCGGTGTCTCCTCCCTCCACCGCACCGGGAAGTCGGAGAGTCTCCCCCGGAAAGATCCAGTGCGGATCCTCGACCACCCGGACGTTCAGGTCGTAGAGTTCCGGCCACCGGAAGGGATCGGCGAGGTACCGGGCCGCGAGATCCCACAACGTGTCACCCGGACGGACCCGATGTGTCCCGTCCGCATCCTGGGCGGGAGTCGCCGGGGCGATCGCGAGGATCGCGGTGACCGTAAGCAATGCCCGGGTTGCCGCGTTCATCAGATGCCTCCTCAGAAGGGCAGGTCGTCCTCTCCGGCGAGGGCGTCGTCGGTGAAATCCTGCATCCCGGCCCCGGCCGAGCGCTGGACCGACGGGCTGGAGGTTGATTCCGGCCTGTCGCCGCGACCGCCGAGCATGATCATCTCCCGGGCCCTGATGTCGGTGAAGTAGCGCACCTGCCCGTCCTGCTCGCTCTGGCTGTACTCGACGCTGCCTTCGATGTACACCCGATCGCCCTTCTGCAGGTATCGTTCGCAGACCTCGGCGAGCTTGTCCCAGCAGGAGACCCGGTGCCACTCGGTCTTCTCCTGTCGCTGGCCGCTGCGATCCGTCCACTCGCGGCTCGTGGCCACGGACAGAGAAGCAACGCGCGTGCCGGAAGGGGTGACCCGTATCTCGGGGTCGCGTCCGAGGTTTCCGATCAACTGGATCTTGTTCAGAGAACGTGCCATTCTATCCTCTTGTGACATAGAGACATACGCGACATGGCGCCCCGGGCGAGGCCGACGTCGGGGCCCCGCAGGGAAACTAGACGACCGTTCGGCAGCGTGTCAACGCACCGCATCCTGCAGGTCCAGTCTCATCACGATCGCATCTTCGGCCGGCCCCGTATAATACTGTTTGCGCACTCCCGCGATCGAAAAGCCGAACTTCTCGTACAGCCCGCGGGCTGCCGCGTTCGAGTCCCTGACCTCCAGGTAGAGGAATCTCGCCCCCCGGTCGACCGCGACCTTGATGCTCTCTCGCAGCAGCAACCGACCGATTCCCCGCCCGCGCGCCTCCGGCAGGACGGCGATGTCACCGAGTTCGCCCTCGTCCGCCGCGAACCACAGGACCGAGTAGCCGATCACCTCGTCGCCGGATTCCGCCACGAAGAGCGCAGCGCTGCGGCGTCTCATCAGCCCCCGGAAGGTCGACTCCTCCCACGGAGCGGAGAAGGACCGCCGTTCGATCCACATGACTTCATCCAGATCGGCCGGCCGCATCGGGCGCACCATCGTTCGCCTCGGACGTCGATCGTCGCTCATGTCATCCTCCGGGCCCGCGCTGTGCTGCGGGCAGCCGGACGTAGCCCGGTTCCCAGGACCCCGGGTCGGCGACCCGGCCACCGGCCGGATCCACCGACCGGAGCCACAGGAGCGCGCGTCCGCCGGGCACCGACGTCTCCGGGTCCAGGATTCTGCCGCCCAGCGCCTCGATGGACCGTGCTCCAGCCTGCGCCCCATCGCCCGTGAATACCCACTCGTCGAGCGGCACGAGCTCCTCGAGCAGATCTGCGAGTCGCTGTGCCCGTGGCGGAAACAACTCCTCGACGCCGGACCCGATCCGGTACCCGGCGGCGTAGACCTGGCCGCGCCGTGCATCGAACATCGCGCACACGGCTCCCTCGTGGCCGGCGCCCGCGGCCACGGCGGCCAGGCTGGAGTAGGAGTAGAGCTCGAGTCCGCGCGCGCTGCAGATGCCCTTGGCGAGGGCAGCGGCGATTCTCACTCCGGTGAACGAACCTGGGCCTCCGCCGACGACCACGGAACCGATGTCCGCGGCCGTCAGGTCGCAGCTCCCGAGCATACGGTCGATCTCGGGCAGCACGACCTCGGAGTGGGTGGCCCGGACACGGAACACCGACTCGGCCAGGACTTTCGCATCCACCCCGATCGCGACGGCGCCGGAACGCGTGCTCGTGTCCAGGGCCAGGGTCACCACCGCACGTCCTCCTTCGCCGGCCCGGGGGCCGGGAGCGCCGGAGTGGCCCCGAGCGACCGGTACTCCACCCGGCGTCTGGTCGGATCGGCCACGAATCCCAGTCGTATCTCCCACCGGTCCTCCGGCAAATACGCGTCGGCCCGCTCCGCCCACTCGACGAATACGGGACCATCCGCCTGGACGAGGCCGGCCCAGCCCATGTCGGCCAGGCGATCGCTCGCTTCGATCCGATAGAGATCCGCGTGCTGAACCGAAGTTCCTCCCACGCCCACGTACTGGTTCACCAGGGTGAAGGTGGGACTCGGGACGGGTCCGGCGACGCCCGCGCCCCGGCATGCGGCCCGTGCGAGCGTGGACTTCCCGGCCCCGAGATCGCCATACAGGCAGACGAACACGCCGTGCCTCACCGCCGCCCTCCCGACCTCCCGTCCCCAGCGTTCGAGCTCGGACTCGGTGAGATCCCGCGCCACGTCGCTCCCGCGCGGATCCCCCGGAACCGGGCGCGCCGGGCCGGAAGTCATCGGGGGCGCCGCCCGGCGGGTCGTCGGGAGCCCGTCTCCATGGCCGCCCGCACCTCGAACAGCTCGTCCCGGAGACGGGCCGCGCGCTCGAAGTCGAGAGCCTGCGCCGCCTGCTTCATCTCGTTCTCCAGCTGATGTGCCAGCTCCGCGGGATCGACGCCGTATCGATCTCCGGGACGCAAGGGCTCGGCTACCCGCGCATCCGCCACCGACGTGGTGAAGCGGATCTGCTCGACCGATTTGACGATCGAGCGAGGGACGATGCCGTGCTCCTCGTTGTACCGGGCCTGCACTTCCCGCCGCCGGTCCGTCTCCCGGATGGCACGCTCCATCGATCCGGTGATCCGGTCCGCGTACATGACCGCCATCCCCTCCGAATTGCGCGCCGCCCGCCCTATGGTCTGGATCAGAGAGGTTTCGGACCGCAGGAATCCCTCCTTGTCGGCATCCAGGATGGCGACCAGAGACACCTCCGGCAGGTCGAGACCCTCCCGCAGCAGGTTGATCCCGACGAGGACGTCGAACACCCCGAGGCGCAGCTCCCGGAGGATCTCGACTCGCTCGATCGAGTTGATGTCGCTGTGCATGTAGCGGACCCGCACTCCGCGCGAGGCCAGGTACTCCGACAGGTCCTCCGCCATCCGCTTCGTCAGGGTGGTCACCAGGATCCTCTCCGACCGTGATGTCCGAAGGCGGATCTCCTCCAGCAAGTCGTCAACCTGGCCGGCGACCGGTCGGATCTCCACCGCCGGGTCGAGCAGTCCGGTGGGACGGATGAGCTGCTCGACCACCACGCCTCCCGAGCGCCGCAACTCGTGATCCGCCGGCGTGGCGCTGACGAAGATCACGGACGGGACGATCTCTTCCCATTCCTGGAAGTTGAGCGGACGGTTGTCGAGCGCCGAGGGCAGCCGGAACCCGTACTCGACCAGCGTCGTCTTCCGGCTGCGGTCACCGGTGTACATGGCCCCGATCTGCGGCACCGTCACGTGGGACTCGTCCACCACGACGAGGAACTGATCCGGGAAGTAGTCCAGAAGGCAGTACGGGCGTTCACCCGCCTCCCTGCCGTCGAAGTAACGGGAGTAGTTCTCGATCCCCTGGCATACCCCTATCTCGCGCAGCATCTCGACGTCGAACCGGGTGCGCTGCTCCAGCCTCTGCGCCTCCAGCAAGCGGCCGTCCGCCCGCAGGTCCGCCAGACGTGCCTCCAGTTCCGTCAGGATTCCGTCGATCGCCCGCTCCAGGCGATCCGGATCGACGGCGTAGTGAGTCGCCGGGAACACGGCCGTCTTCTCGAGGGACGCGATGGCCTTGCCCGTCAGAGGATCCACCTTCGTGATGCGTTCCACTTCGTCGCCGAACAGCTCGATCCGGACCGCCTGCTCCTCGTAGGCCGGCAGGACCTCGATCACGTCCCCTCGCACGCGGAACGTCCCGCGGCGGAAGTCGATGTCGTTGCGCCCGTACTGGATCTGGACGAGCCCCGCGAGAATGTCCCGGCGGCCGATCCGCTGGCCGACCTCCACCGTCAGCATCTGGGACCGGTAGGAGCGGGGATCGCCGAGGCCGTATATGGCGGATACCGAGGCGACCACGATGACGTCGCTGCGCTCCATCAGGGAGGACGTAGCCCGGAGACGCAGCCGATCGATGTCCTCGTTGATCGACGCATCCTTCTCGATGTACGTGTCGGTCGTCGGCACGTACGCTTCCGGCTGGTAATAGTCGTAGTAGGAGATGAAGTATTCCACCGCGTTGCGCGGGAAGAACTGCTTGAGTTCTCCGTACAGCTGGGCCGCGAGAGTCTTGTTGTGGCTCATCACGAGGGTCGGAAGGCCGGTCTCCTGGATCACGCCCGCCATCGTGACCGTCTTGCCGCTCCCGGTCACGCCGAGAAGGGTCTGCCAGCGCTCACCCGCACGCACCCCGTCCGCGAGCGCCCGGATGGCTTCCGGCTGGTCGCCCGTAGGCTCGAACGGAAGGACGAGATCGAAAGCTCCTGACGTCACGACATCCCCCTGCGGCGACCCTCTCCGGGGCCCTCGAGAACCGCCCGGCCCGCTTGACTGGGCGCGGTGCGCCGCTCACGTTGCGGCCTCGTTATCGCTCGTACAAGGGGGCCCGACCGGAGGACGCGTTGACGCGACAGATCCACCCGCTGTTGATCCTGACAGTGCTGCTCACGGCGTTCGCCGCGTGCTCGGGACCCTCGGCCAGAAACGAAGACCGGCTGGCGGAACTGCGAAGCCAGCGCCGTTCGATCATCCTCCAGTTCTCGTCGGCCCAGCAAGCCATCCGACGGATTCAGGGCCAGGCTCTCGCCGAGCCCGGGGTGAGGGCGGCGCAGGAAGCGTTCAACGCCGAGATGCGAACCGCGGTCGCGCGGGACGACCCCGAGTCGCTGGAGCTGCTGGACCGGGCGCGGGTCGTGGGCCACGATCTCCAGTCGATGGCGACGCCCCTGTTGCTCCAGCAGGGCGAAGAGGATCCCCGCCCCACGGATCCGGAGGAACGCGTACAGGTCGCGGCGGAGCTGGCGGACGTCGAGCGGAAACTCCGTCCGGTGATCGACCGCGCGTTCCAGGATTCGGCGGTGGCGGTGACCTTCGCGGCGCTGCGGGACAGCGTCGTGACGGCCATGTTGCGCATCGATCCGGAGTCGAAGCGCACCATCGACTTGATGGCCGACCTGGAGGCCCGGGCGGCGGACATCGACGCGGAGATCGCCCGCCTCTCGCAGTAGGAAGGGCTCAGACGTCGAGCGTCAGGTCGCTGTCGCCGAAGCTCTCCTTCCGCTCCACCGTCAGCACTCCCTTCACCCGGCGGATCTGACGCATCACCTTCTTGAGGTGCGCGAGGTTCTCGACCTCGATCACGAACTGGCCGGTCATGCCACCCTCGGTGGACTGGATGTCCGCCGACTGGATGTTCGTGCCGGTGTCGCTGATCGAGCGGGCGATGTCCGCGAACAGGCCGTGACGGTCCGTCCCTTCCATGGCGATGCGGACCAGGAAACGTTGCGAGCCGTCGTCGTCCCAGTCGATCATGATCCGCCGCTCGGGCAGGTCCGGCAGGTTGAGCACGTTGGGACAGTCGCGGCGGTGGATGGAGATCCCCCGCCCCACCGTGATGTAGCCTATCACCTCGTCGCCCGGTACGGGCTGGCAGCATTGAGAGTACCGGACCATCAGGTTGTCCATCCCCTGGATGCGGACGCCCTTCGACCCGCTCCACACCTTCTTCACGAACTTCGAGAGCGGGTGGTCGAGCTTCTCGCGCTCCGGAGCGTCTTCCGGGAACACCGCCCGCATGACTTTCGTCAGCCCGATGTCGCCGCGGCCGACCGCGGCGTACAGGCCATCCGGTCCCTCGGTGACGCCGAGCTTGCGAGCGGCGGCCTCGACTGCCTCGTCCTCCGGCTTCATCCCCTTGCGACGCCACTCGCGCGCGAGGATCTCGCGCCCGAGCCGGATCGAGGAATCGTATTCCTCCCGGCGGATCCACTGCCGGATTCGGTGACGGGCCCGGCTCGTCTGCACGAATCCGAGCCAGTCGCGGGACGGCGTCTGGGAGTCCGAGGTCAGGATCTCGACCGTGTCCCCGTTGCGCAGGGCCCGTGACAGCGGGGCGATCCGGCCGTTCACTTTGGCGCCCGAGCAGCGCTGGCCCACCTCCGTGTGCACCGCGTACGCGAAGTCTATCGGGGTGGCCCCCTTCGGCAGCTGCTTGACATCGCCAGCCGGGGTGAAGACGAAGATCTCGTCCTGAAACAGGTCGATCTTGAGGAACTCGAGGAACTCCTCCGGCTCGCGCGTCTCCTGCTGCCATTCGAGCACCTGACGGAACCACGTCAGCTTGTCATCTACCTCGTCACCTTCCCGGCTTTCCTTGTACCTCCAGTGAGCCGCGATCCCGAGCTCGGCCGTCCTGTGCATATCCTCCGTGCGGAGCTGGATCTCGTACAGTCGACCGCCCGGACCGAATATCGTCGTGTGCAGGCTCTGGTAGAGGTTCGACTTCGGTGTGGCGATGTAGTCGTGAAACCTCTCGGTGAGGGGCGTCCACTTGTTGTGGATCACGCCGAGCGCGTGATAGCAGTCCCTCACCGACGACAGGATGACCCGGACCGCGAGACCATCGTAGATCTCTTCATACGGACTGCCCCGTTTCTGCATCTTCCGGTGAATCGACCACAGGTGTTTCGCGCGACCCTCGACCACACATTCGAGACCCGCCGCCCTCAACTCGTCCCGCAGAGGGGCGACCATCTGCGCGATCAGCGCTTCGCGCTCGCTGCGTTTGTCCGACACGGTGGTCGCCACGGTCCGGTACTCGTCCGGCTCCAGGAACTTGAACGCGTGGTCCTCCAGCTCCCAACGCACGCGGGCCATCCCCAGCCGATGCGCGAGCGGCGCGTAGATGTCGCGAGTCTCCAGGGCGATGCGCCTCTGGCTGGCCGGATCCAGGTGCTCCAGGGTGCGCATGTTGTGAAGCCGATCGGCCAGCTTCACGATGATGACCCGGGCGTCCCTGGCCATCGAGAGCAGCAGCTTGCGGTACGTCTCGACCTGCCGCTCGGCGAGGGACCGGATCTCCACGCGGGAGATCTTCGTCAGGCCGTCCACGATCGTGGCGATCTCGGCGCCGAATTCGCGCTCGATCTCCTTGACGGTCGTTCGGCTGTCCTCGACCACGTCGTGCAGGAGCGAGGCGGCGATGCTCACCGTGTCCCGGTGGATCTCCCCGAGGATGGTCGCGACCTGCACGCAGTGCGTGATGTAGTCCTCGCCGGAGCTGCGCTTCTGGCCCGCGTGCTTGTCCTTGGCGTACTGGAACGCCAGCGCCAGGAGCTCGAGGTCGAGACGATCCTCGGATCCCGCGATCGCGTCGAGGAATTCCGGCGGCAGGATGGACCGGGCCGTGCCCCCGGCGGGGGCGGATCCGTCGTCGCGCTGGACTTCGGTCGATCGGGTGGCCACGGCGTCCCTTCTGAGCGAGTGCTCTTCCCGCATACCCGGAACCGGCCGGGAGTTGCCCTGCCTGCCGATGCGGCAGGGGGCGCGGAAAGATGAAACATAGAGAGCAACTCACGTGCCGCCAAGAAAGAACGGGGGGTTTCGAGGGCCACCGGCGAAGGTGAGCACCACGGAGCGCCGGACCATACGATCCATTGATCGCAGCTGGGTCCGGAGACTGTCATGATCCTGAGAATCCTCCCGCAGATTCGAGGCAACGGCCTCTCGTACCAAGGATCGAATGTCCTGTACCCACAGCCTCTTGTCTGTTTGCCGGAACCGCTCTGACCCGCGTCTCTGAGCCGACCGGCGGCACCAGTCCCCGCTCCAGCAGGCTCACGAACCTCCCGTCGCCGAGGATGATGTGGTCCCGGACCGGGATTCCCAGCAGGCGTCCGCTCTCCACCAGCTGCCACGTCACTTCCAGATCCTCCGGTGAGGGATCGGGGTCCCCGCTCGGGTGGTTGTGGGCGAGCACCACGCTGGCGGCGGCCCGGGCGATCGCCGGAGCGAACACCTCGCGAGGGTGAACCAGGGACGAGTTCAGCAGACCCACAGTGACGCAGCGCTCGCACACCACCCGGTTCTGCGTGTCGAGATAGAGAGCCCAGAACTCCTCCTGCTTCCGGTCCCGTAGCGACGGACCGAGACGCCGGAAGACGTCGGCCGGGCCCTGGATCCTTCCGTCGCGGCGAGCCGGTTCGGCGGCCGCCCGACGGCCCAGCTCGAAGGCCGCGACGAGCGTGCAGGCGCGGGCCGGCCCGATGCCGGGGGCCGTGGACAGCTCGCCCGGATCGGCGGCCCCGAGCTGCCGCAGCGATCCCCCGAAGCGCACCAGCACCTCCGACGCGAGATCGAGCGCCGTGCGACCGGCGCCCCCGGAGCCGAGAAGGACCGCGAGCAGCTCCCGGGACGACAGAGCGCTGGCGGGACCCGCGGCGAGGCGCTCGCGGGGACGCTCGTCGGACGGGATCTCGCGGATGGACGGGGTCATGGGTGAAGGGTGCGGCACGGGATCACCGGGGGGTCAACTTGGGCGGCCGGCTGCCCTCTCTTCATCCAGCACTCCACCGGAAGGGCCGGGACGATCCGACAGGGGATCTAGCGGAGCCCCGAGGAGACCCCGCAGCGGCTTTGCCGCAAGGAGGCTCCGAATGGGCGTACCGTCCCCCGCAGGATCATCCCACCCTTCCGTGGCACTTCTTGTACTTCTTCCCGCTCCCGCACGGGCACGGATCGTTGCGTCCGACTTCCTCGCCGCTCTGCAACGGCGACTCGGGCCGCACGACCTGCTGCATCGGCGTCGCCTCCGGCTCCTTGAGCGCCGTCGCCGCCACCCCCGTCGGCGCCAGCTCCGGAGCCGCCCTGCGGGCCGCCGGCGGCGGCCCCGACCGGGACACGGATCCTCCCGCCGGCGCCATCGCGCTTCCCGTCCCCGCCAGTTCGCTGGGACCGCTCATCGAGCTCACCTGCTGCTGCCGGAGGGCTGGCCGCATCTCCACCTGCGCCCTGAAGAACAGGTTGGACAGGCTCTTGCGAAGGTCCTGCATCAGGTCGACGAAGGCCGCGTACGCCTCCCTCTTGTACTCGACCAGCGGATCGCGCTGCCCGTACGCCCGGTAGCGGATCGACTCCCGCAGGTGATCCAGGTCGTACAGGTGGCCCTTCCACTTCTCGTCGATCACCGAGAGGACGATGAAGCTCAGGATCCGTTCCCAGTTCTCGCCGAAGGTCTCTAGCTTGTCATGATAGGCCCCGTGCACGAAGTCGAGCACCGCGTCGGTCAGCTCGTCCGTGTCCTTCCACGGGATCTCGGCAGGGTCCATCTCGTCGGTCGGGAGGAACGTCGCCACGAGGAAGTAGTCCAGCAGGAGGCGCTGGCGCAGCCCGGCGAGATCCCACTCGTCGGCGTGCGAGCCGGGCACGATCACCGATTCGACCTGCTCGATGACCGACCGCTCGATCATCTCCCAGGCCTCGCCCTTCAAGTCCTCTCCTCCCTCGAGACCGAACAGGCGCAGATCGTAGATGACCTCTCGCTGCTGGTTCATCACGTCGTCGTACTCCAGCAGTCGCTTCCGGGCTTCGAAGTTCTGGAGCTCCACGCGCCGCTGGGCCCGCTCGATCGACTTCGTCATCCAGGGATGGGTGATGACCTCCCCTTCCTCCGCTCCGAGCCGGTCCATCACCTTCGCTACGCGCTCGGTGCCGAACAGGCGCATCAGGTCGTCTTCCAGGGAGAGGAAGAAGCGGCTGGAGCCGGGATCTCCCTGGCGACCCGAGCGACCCCTGAGCTGTCGGTCGATGCGCCTCGACTCATGCCGTTCGGTCCCCAGGATCTGCAGGCCGCACGGCGGGTCGACGTAGCAGCCGAGGACCTTCACCTGCTCCTGGCTCAAATCCTCTTCTTCCGCGAGCTGGCCGAACGCCGGCTCCGCCGAGCGGATGCCGCACACCCTGCATTTCACCAGGGCCGCCCCCAGCTTGATGTCGGTTCCGCGCCCCGCCATGTTCGTGGCGATCGTGATCGCGCCGGGCTGGCCCGCCTGCGCCACGATCTCGGCCTCGCTCTCGTGCTGCTTCGCGTTCAGGACCTGGTGCTCCAGCCCCCGTCGCTTCAGCATCCGAGAGACCTTCTCGGACACGTCCACGCTCGTGGTGCCGACCAGGATCGGCAGCCCCCGTCTGTGCAGGCGCTCGATCTCGTCCAGAAGGGCCGCGAACTTCTCGCGCTTGGTCCTGTAGAGCAGATCTTCGTCGTCCATCCGCCGCACCGGCCGGTTGGTGGGGATGACGACGACCTCGAGACCGTAGATCTCGTGAAACTCCCCTTCCTCCGTCTCTGCCGTACCGGTCATCCCGGCCAGCTTCGAGTACATGCGGAAGTAGTTCTGAATCGTGATCGTGGCGAGGGTCTGGGTCTCCCCCCGGACGCTGACGTTCTCCTTCGCCTCGACCGCCTGGTGCAATCCGTCGCTCCACCGTCGACCCGTCATCTTTCGGCCCGTAAACTCGTCGACGATAACGACTTCACCGTTTTCGACGACGTACTCCACGTCCTTCTCGTACAGCGCGTGGGCTTTCACGAGCTGGTGGATGATGTGCAGGCGCTCGGACTTCTCCGCGTAGTCCCGCTCGAGCTGCTGGATCCGGTCCCGCTTCTCGTCGGGCCCCAGCTTCTCATCGTCCTCGACCTTCTTCACCGCTTCCGAGATGTCCGGCACGACGAAGGCATCCGGATCGCCCGGGCTCAGGATGTCCTGTCCCCGGTCGCTGATCTGGATCGTGTGCCCCTTCTCGTCCGTGGTGAACAGCAGCATCTCGTCGATCTCGGCCATGGCCTTCTCGCGCATGACCCCTGCCTCGGTGCGCTGCACCAGCTGCTTCACGCCGGTCTCGTTGAGGAGCTTCATGAGGCGGCGGTTCTTGGGTGCGCCGCGCTGGGCCGCGAGGAGCTGCTTGCCCGTGTGGAACTCGCTCGCGCCCTCGACGCCTTCCTCCAGCTTGGCCAGCTCCGTCTCAGCTTCGGCCACCAGCTCGCTCACGATGGCCGTCTGCTTCCGGACCAGGCTGGCGACCTGGGCGTTGTATCTCTTGTAGGCCTGCTGGTCCTGCGCCTGCCCCACCGGCCCGCTGATGATCAGCGGGGTCCGGGCCTCGTCGATCAGAACGGAGTCGACCTCGTCGATGATCGCGTAGTTGTGCGCCCGCTGGACCCTATCCTCCAGGCGGACGACCATGTTGTCGCGCAGATAGTCGAACCCGAACTCGTTGTTCGTGCCGTACGTGATGTCGCATCCGTACATGCCCCGCCGCACTTCACTCCCGGGTTGGGTGTCGTCGATGCACCCGACCGAGAGCCCGAGATACTTGAAGATCGTCCCCATCCACTGGGAGTCGCGCCGGGCCAGGTAGTTGTTCACGGTGACCAGGTGCGCGCCCTTGCCCGGCAGGGCGTTCAGGTAGAGAGGCAGCGTCGCGACCAGCGTCTTTCCCTCGCCGGTCGCCATTTCCGCGATCTTCCCCTGGTGGAGCACGATGCCGCCGATGAGCTGCACGTCGTACGGAACCATGTCCCACGTCATCCGCCGCCCCGTCACCTCGATCTCGCTCCCGAGGAGTCGACGGCACGCCTCCCGAACCGTGGCGAAGGCCTCCGGAAGCAGCTCGTCCAGGACCTCGTCGGTCGCCTCCTGAAGCTCGGCCTCGGCCTGGCTCAGACGTTCCGACAGATCGGCGCGACTGGAGCTGTCCTCCGTGTGCCGCCGATCGTCCCTGAGCTTCTGGATCTCCTCTTCCAGGTCCCGGGTCCGTTCGCGGATCCGCTCGCGGAACCGCTGCGTCTGCTCCTGGAGCTCCGCCTCCGGCACCTCGGACAGGCGCTCCTCGTGAACCTTGATCTCATCTACGATGGGCTGAAGCCGCTTCATCTCTCGCTGGAAGCGGGTACCCACGACCGTCCGGACCAATCCCTTCAACATGTGCCGCGATCTTCCTTTTCTCGGCCGCGCGCCGACTGGCGCGCTACTCCGTGCTTCGTGCCGACCACGCGCGCTCGACCGCCGGTCGAACATGCTCCGGCACCATATAGCGAATGGACCGTCCCTCCCGCAGTCTCTTCCGGACCTGCGTGCTGGAGAGATCGACCCTGGTGACTTCGATCATCTCGTACGGGTATTCCGTCTCGGCCAGCGTCTCGCCGTTCCGGGTCATCACCGCCAGCCGCGCGAGACGCAGGATTCGCTCGGGCTCTCTCCAGCCGCCGAGCGTCCCCAGCTGATCGGCGCCGACGATCAGGAACAGCTCGGACGGCTTCAGCTCGGTCCGGGCCCACTCGAGGGTGTCCACGGTCCACGAGGGGCCCTCGCGCCTCACCTCGACATCGCTGACCTCGATCCGCTCGTCGCCGGCGAACGCGAGGCGCGCGAACTCCAAACGCTCGGCCTCGGCGAAGGCCGCCGCTCTATGCGGCGGACGTCCGGCCGGAATCACGAGCAGCC
The DNA here is from genome assembly GCA_947581745.1 of Candidatus Benthicola azotiphorus. Classification (GTDB taxonomy): domain Bacteria; phylum Gemmatimonadota; class Gemmatimonadetes; order Palauibacterales; family Palauibacteraceae; genus Benthicola; species Benthicola azotiphorus. The sequence continues at coordinate 1,862 of CANPVW010000073.1, read as the reverse complement.
GATCCAGCGTGAGGCTCTCGAGGGCATCCTGCGCGACGACCAGATGCCCGATGTGGGGCGGATCGAAGGTCCCACCGAAGATACCGAGACGCAACGGCACGTCAGCCTCCGTCACCTTCGCTCTCCGCCAGCTCCGCCGCCTGCGGTGAATCGGGATAGAGCTCCAGAAGGCGCTGCTTCACCATCCCCGCCTCCGCGCGGAACCCGACCCGTCCGTAGCAGTCGTGCAGCATGAAGAGGGTCTGCGGAATCACGTCCGCCTCGGGGTACGTCTGCAGGATGTTCTCGAAGTAGATGATCGCCGACTCAAGGAAGCCCCTGTCGTAGTAGAACTTGCCCACTCTCATCTGCTTGGCCGCCATCTTCTGCCTCGCCTCCGCGACCAGCTCGCGCGCCTGTCCGACGAGCTCGCTGCGGGGATAGAACTCGAGCAGCCTCGTGCACTCCTCGATCGTCTTCTCCGTGAAGTCCTGGTCGCGCGGAAGGTCGGGGGACACGGCCCAGTACGACTGGCACACCCCGAGCTGCGCATCGTCCGCCAGCGGGCTGTTGGGACGCGAAGTGGCAAGCTGCCGGAATTCGTTGGCCGCCAGCAGCTCCTGATCGGTCTTGAGATACGACTCGGCCAGCAGGAGTCGGGCGCTGTCCGCCGTCGGATGCAGGGGCTCCCGGACGAGAAGGTCCCGCAAGCCTCGGATCGCATCGTGGTACTTGCCGTTCTCGTAGCGCTCGAGAGACCAGTCGAAGCGTCCCCGCGGAGTGGCGTTCTGCGGCGGCATCGCCGGTGCGCAGGCGGAGAGCCAGAGCGCCGACCACGCACACCAGCCCAGGCCCGCGCGCGGTGTGAAGCGTATTCCCCCTCGTCCCCCTGGTCGTCCCATTATCTCAGATATCCGTACCGGATTTCGCGTATTCTCTCCTCCGCGATGGCCACCAGCGGGCCACTGCGCGCGGGGTTGAGCTCGAGCACTGCCAGGAAGTCGGTCTCCGCATCCTGGTAGTCTCCCCGCGCGAGCAGTATCTCGCCGCGGTCGAAGTGCGCCCGATCAAGCAGCGTGCGCGGCACTCCCTGCTCGATCAGCGTGTTCAGGTGTCCTTCCGCGGCCCTGAACTGTCCTTCGCGCCGATCCTCCTCGGCCACGGCGAAGAGGCAGTTCCCGTATTGCCACCGCACGCCCGACCGATCCGTGCCGGCGGAGCCTCCGCGTGCCAGGTAGCTCTCGAAGTAGCCCAGCGCTTCCCGACAGCCGCCGAGTTCCTGGAACGTGCGCGCCGTCTCGAGCTCCACCTCCGGAGCCGTCTCACCGCTCCCGGCTGCCCCCAGATAGAGGGGCAGGGCTCGAGCGTAGTCCGACAGGCCGAAGTAGTGCCGGGCGAGAGCCAGCCTGAGGTCCGGGGGGATGAGCCCGATACCCAGTCGCTCCACCGGCCCGAGCGCCCTGGCCATGTTGTCCGGCGCTCCACGTTCCAGCGCGACGCGGGCCGCCTCGGCCAGCACATCCGCCGCCTGAAAGCTGTAGGCGGAGTCCTCCGCCAGGAGCCGACGGATGTACCGGAGAGATGCCTCTACCTCTCCCTTCTTGCCGTACAGACCCCCGAGACGAAGCAGAATCTCCGGCTCGTCGCCCCGCTGCCGAAGGGCCAGGCGGTACTCGGCGATCGCGGCGTCCGTCTGACCCGCGCCGTACAGACGGTCACCGCGCTCGAGCGCGTCGTCCGGGGAGCCGCCGCAGGCCATGGCGATGCCCAGAGCCAGGACGACAAGTGCGCCGAGGCCGCCCGCCCGTCTTCCCGGGATCCCGTGGCGCGGACCGACCACCCTCTTCAGCCCTCCGAGGCCGGCGCCGGAATCCGCCGCGGAG
>CANPVW010000072.1 GCA_947581745.1 Candidatus Benthicola azotiphorus | reverse complement strand
CGTCACCTCGAGGCCATTCGGGGATCGTCCGTCATCCGCATTCTGGGCCAGGGCGCCCCGGGGCACGATGCACATCGACAGGAGCGACGCCATCACGAGTGCTCCCCCGGTCCGCCCCACCACCCGTCCTCTCGTCCGATTGGACATTTCCATCTCCTGGTATCCTCACGTTGCGTTGAAGGCCGCGGTGCCCGTTCCCGAGCCCGGACCCTGCATGGTTCGACGGAATGCGCGGCACCGGAGTTTCACCACCGGCCGCGCCGCCCTCATTCCACCTTCGGCTCCATCCTCCAGAAGCCGATTCCGCCCGCCTGCCGTCCGACGTCCACGGAGGCGACCCGGGTCCCGGCTTCGAGATCGATGACGTCCACGGCGCCCGGCTCGTTGCCCACCGCCTCCACGCTGACGAACGCGTAACGGGAGTCCGGACTGATCGCCACGCCGTGCGGGATTCGACGGGAACTCGGTACAACCGCCCTCACGGTTCCGCTGTCGAGGTCGATCAAGCCGACGGCATCGTCTCCCTTGTAGGTCACCGCGAGCGTCCGGCCGTCCGGCGTGACCTCCAGGTTGTAGGGCCCGGCGCCGGTCTCGAACCGTCGGGTGAGTCGCCACCCCTCCAGCTCGACTTCCACGACCTCCCGGTTCCGATTGCAGGCCACCCACGCCCGGGTTCCGTCGGGGGACGGCTGCACCCACGTCGGGCCGCAGCGCACCTTTCCCTCGACTTGCGCCTCTCGGCCCGGGGCCGCTTTCGCCCCCGTCGTCTCGACCGGCAGTTCGCGCTCCGCCCCGGGCGACAGAGAGAATCTGCGGCTGACCTCGAGTGACCGGGTGTCGATCTCCACCAGCTGGTCGTCCCTCATGCACACCGAATAGTGATACCGCCCGTCCGGCGAAAGCCGCGATCCGTGCGGCATGGCACAGGTCGTGATCTTCCGGACCTCGGTCATCGACTCCGTCTCCAGGACCGAGACACTGCTCGGGACCGGATCGCCGTGCAGGTTGAAGTTCGCCGCGAACAGGAGCCCGCCAGCCGTCACCGCCAGCGTGGCGGGAAAGAGCCCGGCCTCGGCCGATCCCAGCCTGCGGTCATCCCCGGTCGAGAACTTGAGCACGTGTCCGAACGGCAACCCGTGCGCGATCGACACGTACCAGTTGGACCCGTCCGGCGCGACGGCTATTCCGTGCGGTCCGTCGATCTCCGTCGGGTTGATCGACGCCCCTATCGTCCGAACGACCTCGGCCCCACCGGGTCCGAATCGAGCCAGGGACACCTCGTCCTGCGATTCGGCTGCCACGTACACGTAGTAGTCGGCGGCGGGCCGCTCCTGCGCCGATGCCGCGCCGTCGGGCATCGCGCCGATCGCCGCAGCGAGGAGAAGCGCTTTCGATTCCATCCGCCTCATCGGGACTCCGGGTGCCTCTCGTGCGCGTGGCGAGGTCTTCTCATGGGAACGCCCTCCAAAGAGAACACGCTCCGCCCCCGGCGCGTTAGGGTGCAGCGTAACGGATGAGGAGCGGCACAGTCTAGTTCGAACATGTCGGATCCCGCTACCGGGGAGACACGGGGGTGGGAGAACGCGTATACTGGTCCCGGAGCCGCGGAGGGGGATGAGGTCGCGGGCCGGCCGGGAGGTACGGCTCGAGGAAAGTCCGGGCTCCGCAGGGCACGGTGCCGGGTAACGCCCGGGCGTCGCGAGACGACGGAAAGTGTCACAGAGAACAGACCGCCGATGGCGAGCGGCTTCGGCCGACCGAACAGGCAAGGGTGAAACGGTGGGGTAAGAGCCCACCGCGCGCGCCGGCGACGGCCGCGGCACGACAAACCCCACCGGGAGCAAGGCCGAGCAGGAGCGATGGGGCGGCCCGCCCCGCTCGAGCTCCGGGTAGGCTGCACGAGGCGTCGGGTGACCGGCGTCCCAGAGAGATGACCTCGGCGGGCTTCGGTCCGTCTACAGAACCCGGCTTACCCCCCTCCGCGGATCTCCGCTTCGGCCGTCGAGCCGAGGCCGAGCTCCGTTCTCAATCGCGCGGTCACCCGTTGCTGCTGGGGATCAACATCCGAGCGTCCCAGGGTCTCGAGGTCGTACAGGCGCATGGCCTCCTCGATGAGGCGCAGGATCTCGGCGAATCTCTCCGTCTGCCGGTTGATCTCCTCCAGGCGCGTACGCACGACGTTCACGGCCGTGACCATCTCGTCGAGCGAGGGGTGCGTCACATCTCCGGCCCACCGGCTCACCGCGGGCTGCGAAACGCCCACGGCACCCGCGAGATCCGTGTAAGAGAGCGGCAGATTGTGAAGGAAGTTCTGAAACGCCTCGTAGACTCGTTCGTTCTCCCCGTGCAGCCCGGTGGCAGCGAACCAGGCCGGAACCCGTGCTTCCCCCATACACGAACTCTCTCGTTCGGCGGTGAAACGATACCCTCCCCCACATACATATTTGCCGCCGGGGTTCCGAAGATTACATCGAGGCTCCCCGGGAGGCCTGTCCGACCGCAGGCACAGTGCCCCGCCGCCGCGTGACCGGCGTCAACCCGCGAATGGCGCTGCCGCGTGTAATATTCACGGGTCGAGCGGCAAATACTCTATGGAGTCGGTTGAGATCTCGTTGAGCCCCCCGATGCAACGTCGGGTCGACACCGACGAGCGAGCGTGAGCAAGAACAAGCCCGATTCGAGCCTGTGGGCGCGGCTGGCGCGCGGCGAGCCGGAGGCGCTGCGTGAAGTCTACGAGCGCCATGCGGATGAGGTGTATCGGATCGCATTGCGCCTGACGGGATCGTCGGCGGATGCCTACGACATCACGCACGATGTCTTCGTGGGATTGCCAGAAGCCATGGGCCGATTCGATTCGCGGCGCCCGTTTTCCGCATGGCTCCGCGGAATCACGGTGCGGACGGCCCAGATGCGCCTCCGCACCGCCCGGCGTCGCCGAGAGGTGGTAGTACCTCGATTATCGGAACTGGCCGTCCGCGGCCGCCAGGAAGCGATCGTGGATCGTCTGACGGTCGAACGGGCGCTCGATCAGCTGACGCCGGACCTGAGGGCCGTGGTGGTGCTGCGGGAGCTGGAAGGACTGTCCTACCAGGAGATCGCGGATCTTCTGGGGATCCGGAAGAGCACGGCCGCGGTGCGGGCCCATCGGGCGCGCGGCCGCCTGAGAGACATTCTGCGAGGGAATCGATGATCGGCGCGCGGAGGCACCCATCCTGGCGAGACCTCAACCGCCTCGCGGATGGCGAGCTGGATCCGGAATCACGCGCTCGGCTCGTGGAGCACGTCGCCGACTGCGTGAAATGCTCTAGAAGTCTCGGGTTCCTGCGGGATCTGCGGGAGGTGGGCGGCGATCTCAGGCACCCGAGCCCGCCGAAGGGTCTCCTGGAGGACGTCCTGAGGAACCGGGCGGATGGCCGCCGACTCATCCTGCCGGTGACCGCGGGCGCCGACCAGCGACGGCGCCGGGCGCTGCCCGCCGTGGCAGCCGCCATCGTCGTGGCGGGGCTGGCGAGTCTCGCGATTCTGTTCCTCGCGCCGGAAGCCGGTGCTGGAGCCAGCGAGCTCACGTTCGATCCCGCGACGCCGATCCCGGGCGACCAGGTCAGGCTGGCCTACAGACCGGCGTCGTATCTCGCCGGCGACCCGACGCTGCGGTTGCGCGTGCGGATCCGACGGCCGGACTCGGACCCGCCGCGCGCGACCCTCGGGGCCTACAGCGAGGTTCACCTCGTTCCCGACCGCGCCGGCCTGTATAGAGGAGTCCTTCCGCTGCCTCCGGACTTCGCGTACGCGGACATGTCCGTGGAGAGCCTGGCCGGCGATCGCGTGGACGACCATCAGGGCCGGCTGTGGGGCCTGCGGGCCCACACGATGGACGGCATTCCCCTTCTCGCCGCGCTGCGCCAGGAATTCCTCGTCCTCCAGTATCGAAGCTGGCCGGAAGCGCGCGAAGCAGTCCACCAGATGACGATGTTCTATCCCGACCGGGCCGAGGGCTGGTCCCTTCAGATGGCGTACGAGGAGCAGATCCAGTCACCTGCCGAGGCGGCGGCGAGCCGCGCGGCCTATCGAGAGATCTTCCGGAGGCTGGAGCAGCAAGGGGTCAACGAGGAATCCACGGCGGAGCTCGCGGCGATGGCCCGATTCGCGACCTACCTGGGAGACCCGGATCGGGCCAGCTGGTGGATGGAGCGACTGGAGACGGTCGACCCCGCGAACCCGCTGGTCGTGTCCACGCACGTGGCTCTGTCGGGAAGCGACACGAGCGGCGCCGATGCCTACCTGGAGCGCCTGTGGCTCGACGAAGGAGCGAGATCGGCGAGCGTATACCGGAACGGGTTCTGGAACGCGGTACACGGGGGGGACGGGGAGCTGGCACGGAGATGGGCGCTCCGGGGCATCGCCGTCGATGATGATCCCCGCTGGCTCAGGGACGCGGCCCTGGTCCTCGTGACCGATCCCGAGACCAGGGACCGTGGGGTGGCGGAGGTTCGCACGCTGCTCGATCGCCTGGGCGAGGAGCGTATCGAAGATCGGCCTCTCGATGCCACACGGTCGGAAGCGCGTGAGGATTCCAGGCGCCTCCGGGTCGAGCTCCAGGTTCAGCTCGGCCGCCAGTTGCTGGCCTCCGGCGATGCTGCCGGCGCGATCGACGAGCTGGAAGCGGCGGACGCCCTCGGGACCTGGCTGCCGGACCTGTATCGCGCGAGGCTGGAAGCGCGGCTCAGCCTGGGCGACAGTCTCGCCGCACTGCCCGACTTCCACCGGCTCGACGTGGATCCGGTTTATCCGAGGGCATCGGTGGACTCGCTCCGAGACCGGCTGCGGGCCCTGGATCGAGTCGTGCCGAAGTCCGCGCGGCGGCTCGCCGAACAGGAGATGGTGGAGCGGGTCCTGTCCGATCCGTACCTGCCCCGGGGCCTGCCGGGTGTCTCCCTGCTGACCTCCACCGGACAGACCCGGACGCTGGAGAGCCTCGTGGCCGATCGGCCGACCATACTTCTTCTCTGGGACCGCCGCGTGTTCGGGTCCGAAGAGGAAGTCGCGACGGTCGTCGGTGCTCGGCGGCTGCTCGCCGGGGGGCCGGGTCAGATGTTGTGGGTGACTCCCGAGCGCGACTCGGAATCGCTTCGCACCTTCATTCGCACCGACGGCCTCGGCCTGTCCGCCTACCACGATCCGCGAGCGGAACTCGCCAACACGCTGGGGGAGTGGGGCAGCCGCAGCTACCTGGTCATCGATCGGGCCGGCACCATCCGCGCCCGTACAGATATCCTGATGGAGGCCGTCAGATACCTCGAGGTCCTCGAAATCCGATCTCGAAACACGGCCTGAAGCCGGCGTGTCGATCGACGGCGCGTGCTGAAAGCCCCCTGCGCGGCCCCGCGACCGGGGCCGAGCGTCGAGCCGCTTCTTCATTCCCGGCCTCACAACTCTCCAGTGGAGGTAGCCATGCGTCCCGGCAAGATTGTCACCCGTTCGGCCGTCGTGTGCGGCCTGCTAGTGCTCACCCCGATCACTTTCACTTCCGAAGGAGGGATACAGGACAACCTGGCCTGTTCTGCGGGGAAGAAGATCGACTGCGTGCGTGAGATCGACTCCGTCTGCACGGCAGGTGACGAGCCTGTGCTCAACTACTACACGAAGAGCGCGAACTGATGAGCACCGTGCTGAAGGTGCCGCTCGGGGCGGCCGGCTTCCTCCTGTGGATGGGCGTCGCGTTCGGGTCTCATTCCCCCGCGATTCCCGCTGAGGAGCTCGGTCCGCTTCCGATTGCGCCGGTGTCGCTGAGCGGGGAGTTGCTGTACGACGGAGAGATGCTTGCCATGCCGACGCGGATCGCGATCACGAACGATCGGATTGCGCTGGTGGACGGTTTCGCGGAGCGGCCCGTACACCTGTTGGACGCGTCGGGACGATACCTCGCGGGCTTCGGCAGGCAGGGCGAAGGGCCCGGCGAGTTCGAGGGGCCGCGAGCCATCGAGCCGACGGCGGACGGGAGCGGATTCTGGGTCTTCGACATGTCGTTGTCACGACTCACTCTGGTCGAGCCGGACGGGTGGGACTCCACTCCGGCTTCCGAGCGACTCATCCTGCCGATCCACGGGCCGGCGCCCGTTACGAGCCTCGTGCGACGGGTGGACGACACGTTCCTCGCGGCCGGCTTCTTCGGCGAGGGGAGGCTGGGACACTTCACCCGCGGGGGGGACTACGAGGGCGCCACCGGCTCCATACCGGCTCCTGAAGTCGACGCCCCGCCCGAAGTGCGGCAGCACGCCTATCGTGGAACGTTGAAGGCGGCTCCCTCCCTGGATCGCCTGGTGCTGGCGAACCGGCACGCGGGCTACCTCGAGGTGTTCGACGCCGAGGGAGAAAGCCTGCGTCGCATCGAGGGACCGTACCCGTTCGAACCCGGGATCGACGTGGTGATCGGAGAGCGCGGCCCGGCGTTCGCACCCGGGGACGACCTGCGGTTCGGCTACGTGGACGTGGCGGTCACGGATGACAGGATCTACGCCCTGTTCTCCGGACGAACCCGGGCCGGTCACCCCGGCGAAGCCATATACGGCCGGGAAGTCCACGTGTTCGATTGGAACGGGGGTTTGGTCTCTGTGCTGCTGCTGGACGCGGACGCCATGGCGATCGCGGTGGACGTGGCGCGGGACCGCCTGCTCGTGGTACGCCACCTGCCGACCCCGGCCCTTCTGTCTTACGACCTGGCTCCGGCGGGTCTGGCAGGGGGCGCGATCCGGCAAGCGGACTGAACGAGAGGCGGATGACGGTTGAGGCGGACGCCGGCGGCAGGTACATTCGGCCGCCGTGTCCGCCAAGACTCGCTCCATCCGGTTTCCGTTCGAGACGCGCGAGCTCGACAACGGGCTGAAGGTCATCCTTCAGCCGGACCGGTCGAGCCCGGTCGTCGCGGTACACGTGATGTACCACGTCGGCTCCAGGAACGAGCAGCCCGGCCGGACCGGCTTCGCGCACCTGTTCGAACACCTCCTGTTCCAGGGGTCCGAACACGTCGGTGAGGCCGAGCACTTCCGTCTCGTCCAGGAGGCGGGAGGCACTCTCAACGGCTCGACCTGGTTCGACCGCACGAACTACTACGAGACCGTCCCTTCACACCAGCTGGATCTGGCCCTGTGGCTCGAATCCGATCGGATGGGCTGGTTTCTCTCGTCGATCACGCAGGAGAAGCTGGACAACCAGCGTGACGTGGTGAAGAACGAGCGCAGGCAGTCGTACGAGAACCGGCCCTACGGACTGGCCACCGAGACCGTCCTGAGTCACGCGTTTCCGGAGGGGCATCCCTACCGTCATCCGACGATCGGGTACATGGAAGACCTCGACCGGGCGACCCTGGATGACGTGAAGAACTTCTTCACCGAATGGTACGCGCCGTCGAACGCCGTACTGGTCCTGTGCGGTGACTTCGACACGGAAGAAGCGATGCGTCGGGTCGAGCGTTACTTCGGCGACGTGCCGGCCCGGCCCGTCCCGTCCCGCGTGGCCGCAGCGGGACAGGGCATCGGCGGCTTCGGACCTGTCCGAATCGAGGACTCGGTGAGCGTTCCGCGGATCTACGCGATGCACCATGCGCCGTCGTTTCGATCGGAGGATTACGAGGCCGCTTCCGTGGTCGCTTCGGTTCTCGCGGGTGGACGCTCCTCACGGCTGTACGATGAGCTCGTGTACGAACGGCAGGTCGCCGCCGACGTGCACGCCTATGTCTGGCCGCTCGAGGAAGTCGGGATGCTCTGGATGGTGGCGACGGGAAGACCCGGAGTCGACGCCGAGTTGCTGCAGTCGGAGCTGGATCGGACGGTGGGACGACTGTCCGACGAGCCGGCCAGCGAGGAGGAGGTAGCCGGTGCCCGCCGGCGCGCCCGGCGACAGCTGCTTCTCCAGCTCGAGAGCGTCGGCGGCAGGGCGAACGCTCTCGCGCACGCAGCGGTTCTCAGAGGGGAGCCCGCGTACCTGAACGACGCGTTCGATCGATACGGCGGTGTCGAGACGGACACCGTGCGTCGGCTGGTCGCGAATATCCTGGAGCCCGGAGGTCGCACCGTGGTGCACGTGAGCCCGAAACAGGCCGGCTCGGCCCGCGGTCCGTCGGGAGGGGATTCTCCGTGACCCTGGACAGATCTCTGGTACCCGAACCCGGATCCGCGCCGCTTCTGTCTCTTCCCGGGCCCGAACGATCCACCCTGGACAACGGGCTGAAGCTGTCAACGGTGCGGCGGAGCAGACTGCCGGAGACTGCGCTCAGCCTGGTGCTTCCCGCCGGCGCCGCCTCGACCGCGGTCGATCGGGCCGGGCTCGCGTCCCTCGTTGCGAGAGTCCTCCCGGAGGGCGCGGCCGGCAGGGGGGCGCGGGAGATGGCCAAGTGGCTGGACGGGATCGGCCTTCAGCTCGGCGTAGCAGTGGGATACGACTCGATGGTCGTCCAGGTCCACACCCTGTCCGAGCAGATCACGCCGGCCCTGGATGCCATCGCCGCCGTGGTTCTGGAGCCCTCGTTTCTGGATGACGAAGTGGAGCGTTGCCGGGACCAGCGTGTCGACTCGATCCGGCGGGCGAGAGACGAGCCGGCTGAGGTCGCTGCCGACGTTCTCGCCGAGCTCCTGTTCGGCGATCACCCTTACGGCCGGCTGGCGCGCGGTCGCGAGGACACCG
>CANPVW010000071.1 GCA_947581745.1 Candidatus Benthicola azotiphorus | reverse complement strand
GCGCGCATCGCGCGTGGCCTCCGGGTCCCCACCGGTGAGGTGATCCGGCGGTACGTGCAGGACGGGTCCGGCGTCCTCGAGGTGGATGGAGCCGGGCACTGTGTGTTCCACCGCACCGAGGGGTGCGAGCTCGACACCGAACGTCCAATGTCCTGCCGCAATTTCGCCGACCCGCTGGACGGTGCGGGCCGTTTCGTTCAGCGAGCGCGTCAGTACCGGGCCATCCTGCGCGCCTGGCGCGCTACCCGGGAGGGAGGAAGCGAAGCCGACACGCCGGCGGCCGACGAGGGGAGGAGGCACGCCGCTCCCGAGCTCGGAATGTGGATTCTGGACGTGGACGCGATGGTGGCCGAGCGCTGCCAGGAGAAGGGGATCCCGGTCCCCGAGGACCTGGAGGCCCGAATCGACATTCACCTGGACATGTTGAGGTCAGCGTTGGAAGGCTAACCCCGCCCATCCGCGCTGCCTTCGAGCGGGTCGGTCCGGGTACGGGCCGGCCCGCTCTGTCATCCGTTCCGGATCTGGCGCCGGGCCCTATCCTCCGTCCGCCGGATCGACCTCGCGCAGGAAGGCCCCGCTCACGATGTCGAACACGCGGACCGAAACGACCTGGCGTTGCGATCCGTACTCCCGGACGACCACTTCCTTCCTGTCATCGCCCGGACGATAGACAAGCCAGCCGCCCGCCGGCACCTCGCGCGAGACCGAAGCGCAGTCGCCGGGATCGTACTTCTTCTTCTGCTGGCCCGGGGGCTCGCCGGGCATCCAGACTCGGCACTGTCCCGGAGGCGGGAGCTGGCCCGGCGGAATCCCGAATCTTGCCGCGGTGCTGGCATTATCCGGAACGTATTCGTTCTTCAATTCGGGCTCGGAACCCGTGTTCGATCCGGTCCCCGGAATGCGCTGCGTTTGCGGCGCGGGGCCCGTCTCGACGTCCGGATTCGAGCTGGAGCAGCCCACCAGCGCGGTCGTCAGCGCCAGAACCGTCCAATGAACTCGCATCTGGTCCTCCGTCGGTCTTCCGTCTCTCGAGACTCCGAAATCAGACACCGGAACTTCCAGGGCCAGATGCGTGCCACCCGGATGCTCCCGTCGAAAGGCGCCATTCCCCGCCGTCGGCCCGCCACGGTGTGGCAGAATCTTCATCATGGTGACGCATTGCACTGGCTTCGCTCTTGCACCTCCTCGCCGGGCGTGAACGGGCCGTACCGGACGGAGCGCAAAGCGCCGTCGATCGCAAGTGACTGTGAGTGAGCGGGTTAGAGTAGTTCGGACGTCGGGCGCGCTGGAAACGATGATGGCGCGGCGTTCCGTACACCGCGACAGCCTATGGCAAAACGCTCGGCACAGAGAGGATCGAGACCGCCGATGCCGCACATCGAACAGCAGGCCGAACGGGAATCGGTCCCCGCCGAGGGGAGCGAAGGAGAGCGACTCGCGCGGCTCACGCTGAATCCGGAGTTGTCCACCTGGCAACGAAGGGAGCTGAACCAGCTCCTGATCGACCTGCCGGTCAAGACCACTTCGCTGCCGGAAGCGCTTCGGCTGGCCATGACCGGCATCTGCGCGCTCATGGGCTGGTCGGTGGCCTTCGTCCGCTGGGACACCGGGGCGGACGCCGGATCGGAATGGCACTCGGTGGACGAGCAGGATCTCGCGACGCTGAAAGCTGCCCTCGAGAGGGGACCCGTGGCCGGCTGGCACGAGGAGGGCAAGGAGCCGAGGGTCCGGCTCGAGCCCCTGATCGCCCTGCCCGAGACCCGGGCCCGCGAGGCCGCACGCGACGCGGGACTCGCGGGCTACGCCCTTCTGCCGATCCTGGCCGCCGGCAAGCCCGTCGCGATGCTGGAGCTTTTGGCGACCACGGCGCCGCCGCGCTCAGGAGGCCTCACCCGGCCCACGGAAACGCGGGACGGCCTCGAGGTGCTCGCCACGACCTTGAGCCTGATCGCCACGAGAGACAGGATGCAGCAGGCGGTCGGCAAGGCCGCCGCGCACGCCCGGCGTACCCTCGCCGAGCTGGCGGAAGCGAAGACCCGCGCCGAGCAGAGCGGGCCTTCGGCCCTGTACGACACCAGGACCGGCCTGCCGTCCCGTCCGATACTGATCGACCGCATCCGCCAGGCGATCCGTCGCAGGCAGCGATCGCCCCGCGACCAGTTCGCCGTCGTCGTGGCGAACGTCGGCGGACTCGACAAGGTGCTCGACAGGAGCGGCGAACAGGCGGTCGAGGACGTGATGGTCGCGGCCGCCCGAAGGCTCGCCGGCCATACCCGGCCGGCGGACACGACGGCGATCGACGGTCCCGACCGGTTCGTGGTCATCGTGGAAGGAATCCGGGCGATCGACGAGGCACTGGGCATCGCCGAGCGGGTCGAGAAGGAGCTGCGGCGCCCGTTCCCCGGGGCCCGCAGCGACATTCGCCTCGATGCGCGCCTTGGCGTCGTGCTCGGTGGCCCGGCCTACGACGACCCGGAGTCCCTGCTGGCCGACGCGAGCGCCGCGGCGGTCCGGTCGGCGACCTCGCGGGAGAGGATCCAGGTGTTCGACCGGGCCATGGAGGACAATCACCAGCAGCGTGAGCGACTGCGGGTCGAGCTCGCGAAGGCTCTCGAGCGAAACGAATTCCACCTCGAGTACCAGCCCATCGTCTCGTTGCAGGATGGCAGGATCACGGGACTGGAGACGTTCATGCGGTGGCGTCACCCCGAGCTCGGTATGGTCCCTCCCGACCAGTTCATTCCGGCCGCGGCCGAGTCACCGCTGATCCACGACCTCGGATTCTGGGTGCTCGAGCAGGCGTGCGAGCAGATCAACCGGTGGCGGGGTCACCTGACCCAGGTCGATCTGCCTCCGGTCGGAGTGAACCTGATGGGGCGGCAGCTGTTCCACGAGGGATTCCTCGATCGCGTGCGCGAGATCCTCGAGCGGCACGGAATCCAGGGACGGCAGGTCAGGTTCGACATCGGCGAAGCGGACCTGATGCGCGACGCCGAGCGGGCGGCGACCGTGCTCGACCGCCTGCAGGGAATGGGAATCGACGTGGCGATCGACGATTTCGGGACGGGCTTCTCCTCCCTGAGCCTGCTGCACGACCTTCCCGTCCGCGCGCTCAAGATCGATCGCTCGTTCATCAGTCACCGACGCGAGAAGCTCCGGAAATGGGGGGTGGCCAGGACGATCGTCGAGCTGGCCAGGATCCTCGAGGTCGATGTCATCGCGGAGGGCATCGAGACGCGCGAACAGTTCCTGGCCCTGCGCCAGGCGGGGTGCACGCAGGCCCAGGGGTTCCATTTCTCGGGTCCGGTGGGCGCCGCCAAGGCGGAGGAGATGATCCGCGACGGCTATCCGCTGGACCTGGAAGCTCCGCAGCGCTGAGCCGCGGCGGAGTCAGGCGAAGCGTCGTCCCGGACCGGCGCTTCGGCCCTTGCGCGGCGGGGCCGACAGTCGTGTCCACAGGCACCGGGCTTCCGTCGACCTTCCACCCCGGGAATCCACGGAGAAGCCGCGAAGCCGCCGCCTCCGGAGGCCGGCCACTCGACCCGGCTCACGAGTCGAGACCGGATCGCGCTTCGGACGCGACCCCTTCACGACCACACCGTTCGACCCGGGTGCGAACGGATGCGCAAGCTACTGGGTCGATAGCTGGAAGCCGACCGTCTGCTCCCGGGTGACGCACTTCAGCACCGGCAGGCCCCCGTTTCCGTCCGGCGTGAGCTCACCGTCCGCGTAGCCCTTCTTGCGAGCGAACACGCGGTAAGCCAGCTCCGTGGCGAGCGAGCAGTTCTTCTCGGTGAACACCATCGAGAAGTGTCCGGCGGCATCCGAACGTGTCGTGGCGCGCGGATCGGCTCCCTGGTCGGTGTCCAGGTCGACCCACACGCTTACGTCGGCGAGCGGGGCCTGGTCCGCCGCGGCGACCACCGTCCCGATCACCTTGATCACGACGTCGTCTCCGATCGCACTCGGATCGAACGGGCCGTTCGAGTCACTGCACGCCGCCAGGGCGACGGTGGCGACTACGATCCAGAAGCGAGATCTTCCGACGCTCATGACATGGCTCCTCGAGGCTCAGCTGAACTCAATCCCCTGGGCAAGCGGCAGGTCCGTGCTCCAGTTCACCGTGTTGGTCTGCCGCCGCATGTAGGCCTTCCACGAATCCGAGCCCGATTCGCGGCCGCCGCCCGTCTCCTTCTCGCCGCCGAACGCCCCGCCGATCTCGGCGCCGCTCGTGCCGATGTTGACGTTCGCTATCCCGCAGTCACTCCCGCGGTGCGAGAGGAAGTACTCGGCCTCGCGCACGCTGTCGGTGAATATCGCGGACGACAGGCCCTGCGGAACGTCGTTGTGGATCTCGATCGCCTCGCCGATCTCCTCCACGGCCTCCCGTGGAGTGGCGTCCTTGGAGCCGTACCCTATGATGTAGAGGATCGGAGCGAAGGTCTCCTCCTGCACGATCGTGAAGTCGTTCTTCACCGCGGCGATGCAGGGCTTCACGTAGTGCCCTCCCGGGTAGTCGTCTCCCGTCAGCGGCTCGCCGCCGTACAGGATCTTCCCCCCCTCGGCCTTCACCCGCTCGATCGCGTTCTGGAGGTCGGACACGGCGCCCCGGGTAACCAGCGGCCCCATCAGCGTGTCCTCCTCCAGCGGGTTCCCGATCCGGACGCCCTCGTAGGCCTTCGTGAGGCGACTGACGAGCTCGTTCCGGACGGACTCGTGCACGATGATCCGGCGCGTGCTCGTGCAACGCTGTCCCGCCGTGCCGCAAGCACCGAAAAGGATCGCAGGCAGGACCATGTCCATGTCGGCGCTGGGAGTGACCACGATAGCGTTGTTTCCACCCAGCTCCAGAAT
>CANPVW010000070.1 GCA_947581745.1 Candidatus Benthicola azotiphorus | reverse complement strand
CGGACAGCTCGATCGCCCGGATGGAGGCTCTGGCCGGCTACCTGAGGTCGACACAGGGCCGGGCCGCAGAGCTGCAGCACCGGGTCACCATGATCGCCCTCTATCCCAGAGCTGGACGGACCGGGCGTGCCAACGCCCTGCTCGACACCCTGCGCGCGGAGCTGCTGCCGCCGCTCCACGTGTTCGTTCCGCTCGCGGAGGCACTGCTCCTGAGAGAACTGGGCGAGGGGCGGCGCCTCGAGTCGAAGGTCCAGGAGGCCAGGCAGCTCTACCGGGACGCGGGATACGTTTCCCTGGACGGGATGATGCTGTACCTGGACGCCGAGGCGAAGCGACTGCAGGGACGCTGCCCGGAAGCGATTCCCCTGTTCGAGCGCGCGGCAGTCGAGATGCGGTCGGGGCGCCTGGCCGAGACCGATGTGGGCCTGGGAGGGAACCCGTGGCTGGGGCTCGGGACCTGCTACCGGTTGACCGGACGCCACGCCGACGCGACGAGGGCGCTCGGCGAGTCCTACTCGCGGATCCCATCAGACGCGCGCGTGCTCCTTCAGCTCGCCTACCTGTATCGTGACATGGGCGATCGCACCCAGGCACTGCGTTATCTGAACGGGGCCGTCCACGTGTGGCGGAACGCGGATTCCGATCGAGCGCTTGCCAACGAGGCCCGGTCCCTGCTCGCGGAGTGGCAGGGAGGGGGCTGAGGTGACAGAGCCGGGGTCGCGCCGTGAGCTCTGGAAGGCCACGTTGTAGCGTACCAGGGCTTCGCCCGTCGGGATCCGCGACCGTCACGCGCTGGAGGGAGATCATGGCCTACGTTCCGATCGTGCCACCGTCCGCGAGGACCCGAATGTCGCCCAGGGCCAGGGAGCTCGCGACGCAGATCGAGAAGGCGATTCAGGACTTTCAGCGCAGCTACCCCGACACGCCGCAGCGCGACGTCCAGGAGGCCCTGAGGACCCTGGCCGGCGACTCGGAGACCGCACCCGCATCGCGCCGCGTCCTCGCGATGGCGGTGGCGGGAGGGATCGCAGCGCTGACCGGTGTCCTGGTCTTCGCCGCGAACTCCGGAGGGGGCGGGTCGTCCCTGCAGAGCAATCCCCTCCTGTGGCTGGTAGCGAGCGCGGTGGTCGGGCTGGCTGTCGTTGCAGTCGCTCGGCGAAGGTGAGCACGGCACGGAGTTGAAACCCGGTTGACGGGTCTCCCGTTCTATTGCACATGACCGACCCCGGCGACTCACCCGTCATCCAGACGTTCGACCTCCGCAAGCGCTACCGGAGGACCACGGCCGTCGATGGGATCTCCTTCCGGGTGGACGCAGGGCAGGTATTCGGCTTTCTCGGGCCGAACGGAGCCGGCAAGACCACGACGATCGGACTCCTCCTCGGCATCATCTCCCCCACCGCCGGACGGTTCGAGCTGTTCGGCGGGTCGAGCGCGCGCGATCTGCACTCGGCTCGGCGAAGGATGGGAGCGACGCTCGAGACGCCGAACTTCTATCCCTATCTTTCAGGGCGCGACAATCTGAGGATCGTGGCTGGCGTCAAGCATCGCGATCGAGCCGAGATCGAGCGCGTCCTGGACCTGGTCGGCCTCGGACGCCGTGCGAAGCAGAAGTTCAAGGCCTACTCGCTGGGCATGAAGCAGCGCCTGGCCCTGGCGGCCACCATGCTGGGCGATCCCGAGCTGATCATCCTGGACGAACCCGCCAACGGACTGGATCCGGAGGGGATGCGTGAGATCCGGGAGATCATCCGGGGCCTCGCTGAGCGTGGGAAGACGATCTTCCTTTCGAGCCACATGCTCTGGGAGGTGGAGCGGACCTGCACCCACGTCGCCATCATCCAGAACGGCAGGATCGTGCGGCAGCAGAGCGTCGCCGACGTCACGTCGCACGGGGTGGCCGGTCTGCGGGCCGCCGATCCCGCAGCTCTCGCCGCGGCGGTCGCGGAGTATCCGGCGGCCCGCTGGGTGAGGCAGAGAGGCGACAGGGTGGTCGCCGAGCTGGAGGACGGAGACCTCGCGGCGCTGAACGCGTGGCTCGCACGACGGGGAGTTCACCTGTCGCACCTGGCGCTCGAGGCGCGTTCGCTGGAGGACGTCTTCATGGAGGCGACGGGAGTCGGGGAATTGGCTCCCGCTGCGACGGATGCTCTCCCGGGCCCCGTGCGCCATCGGCTGGGAGAAGTTCCGTGATCCTCCGGGCGCTGCGCGCCGAGATGCTCAAGTTGTGGAAGCGTCCCGCCACGTGGGTGACGGTGGGCCTGTTCACGCTGATCACGTTCGCCGACGTGCTGGATGACTATCGGGATGCGTTGAAAGACCCCGAGGTCAGCTTCTTCCTTCCCGAAGCGTGGAGCCGGATCCTGGGCGAAGAGGTGATGATCGGCTTCATCTTCGCGTCGGTCCTCGTCATCCTCCTGGTGGCCGCCGAGTTCAGTTGGCGAACGGCGCGGCAGAACGTGATCGACGGCCTGTCGAAGACCCAGTGGTACTGGGCGAAGGTGCTCCTGCTTCCAGTGGTGGCGGCGCTGTTCCTCGTCCTTCGGGTCGTGGTGGGCGGATCGTTCGCACTCGCCGGAACGGATCTCTCGAGCGGCCGGGCCGTGATGGGCGGCCCCCAGTTCGCCGCCCTCGGCGGCATGTACCTCACGGGACTCGGCTACGCCTGCCTTGCCCTGTTCGTGTCCGCCGCCGTCCGCTCGTCCGGGCCGGCCATGGCGGTGTGGTTCGCCTGGTTCGCCTTCGGGGAGCGGCTGCTCGTCGGAGGGCTGGGGAGCCTGTTCCAGGGTCTCAGGCCGGCCCTCAAGTGGGCTCCGGTCTCGACCTTCAATCGACTGAACGACTACCTCCGCTACGACCCCGAGGCACTCCGGCAGGCCGTGGAGTGGGCGACCCGCCACGATCGCCCCGTTCCGCAGGTGGAGGCGCTCGGACCGGCGGTCGCCGGGACGGCGCTGTGGATCGCCGCGTTGCTGCTGACAGGGTGGTGGTCGTACCGCCGGCGCGACCTCTAGGACCGTTCCACGTCGCTGGCCACGCAGCGGGCCTGCATCCGCGGCTCGCCCCTGTCCTCCCTCGCCGGACCCGGCGAGGTTACCTTGATAGCTCGAATCTCTTCGGAGGAGGATCCCGCACTCCCCTGCGAGTGCGGTGCCAACCTGTGGCCGAGAGTCAACGCAGACGGAGGCCCGCTTCCGTAACTCGTTGCAGGGTAAGCTGAAAAAGCGAGGCACGGCCCGTGCATCCATGCCTCTTGTACCTTTGACCCGAGAGGAAGATGAGCGAACGCGCCTTCTGGCCATCGAATCCGGACGCCCTGCTGACGAGCGCCGCACAGGCGGTCGAGGCCAAGAACGGCCTCGGGCGTTTTCTGGGGAGGTCCTGGGACTACGTCGATGCCCATCTGGCGGAGGTGTTGCTCGTGACCCTGGAGCGATTGCCGGAGGCGGGGCGGCTGCGCCGGGAGTCGGACCGCATGATCCTGCGCTGGGTCGGGCGGCTCATCGAGGAGGTGCCGAAGGACGATCCCTTCCGGCCCAAGATCCTACGCCACTTCAAGTCCAAGCTCGCGAAGGACTGACTCCGAGCACTCCTCTGTC
>CANPVW010000069.1 GCA_947581745.1 Candidatus Benthicola azotiphorus | reverse complement strand
TGGAGCGCAGCGCTGTGCACCGCGTCCCCGGAACCGCCGTGTACATGCACTCCGGGGTTCGCGAGACGCCGCCCGCGCTCCTCCACAACCTCAAGCACAACAAGGTGCTGCACGAGCAGGTGCTGCTCCTCCGGGTCGTGACGCGGGAGGTGCCGCACGTGCCGACCGAGGAGCGGATCCGGTGCGAGGATCTCGGCGCCGGGATCTTCGGTGTCACCGTGAGCTACGGGTTCGCCCAGGATCCGCACGTGCCGGCGGCGCTGGCGCAGGCTGACCCGGCGGACGGAATCCAGTTCAAGCCGATGGAGACGTCCTATTTCCTGGGGCGTGAGAAGCTCATCGCGCTCAGGGAGCCACCGATGCGTCTGTGGAGGGCGCGGCTGTTCGCGTTGATGTCCAGGAACTCGCTGGGAGCGACGGACTTCTTCAAGCTTCCGCCGAACCGCGTGATCGAGCTCGGAACCCAGGTGGAGCTGTAGGTCAGTCCTCGGACTCGCCGCGCTTGCGGCGGCCTATGCTGCGATGGAGATCGAGCGCCGTGCTCTCGATGTAGTCCAGGATCATGTCGCTCCCGCCTTCATCGAGAACGGTGCGCGCCTCCCCGCGACGCCTCAGTCCGTACAGGTTCAGCCACCGGTCGAACCGCTCGCCGATCCGGAGGACCGCTTCGAGCAGCATCCCCCGGCTTGCAGAGGGAATCACCAGGTCGGCCAGGGTGGCCGCGAGGGCGAGAGGCGCGAGGACCAGGTCCTTCAGGCCATCGACGGCGAGCTTCAGTTCGAACACGCCGAGATCGCGCGCGAGTCTCCAGCGACTTCGGCCTCCGGGATGACCGGTCGCCAGGACATCGTGGCGCTGAGACACGGGGCTGTCTTTCATGTCGCTTCCCGCAGTAGTGGACTGTCTCATTAGTCGCATGGCATTCGGCCGTCGATGCACTCCCGGCTGGCGGCGTTGCTCGTCCTCGACGTAACGCTGCTACGCCTTCGTCCTCGCGCCTTGCCAGCCGGACGCCTCGCCGCCCTCGGTGCTCACGCGACTTATGAGACAGCACACCGGCTCGTCGGTGCCGGGACCTCGAATCCGAGGAGCCCGCCGGACCCTGTGTGCGAGCCTGAAACGCAGTAGCTTCCGGTCATTCCAACGTACCGTTCCGAGAATACTCGCGGCCGGGAACGCTCTCGGCAAGGAGATGCGATGGACGTCCAGGGCTCGCCTTCCCGGACCATCGATCGGCGCCGTTTCGTCGGACGGATCACCGCCGGAGCGGCGGGCCTGGCGCTGAGCGGGATCTGCCGGCCTCCCCGGGCTGGTGGGCTGTTCGCAGCGCCGAAACCGGACGGCGTGGCTTCAGTGCCGGGAGAACCCCTGTTCGAGATTTCGCTCGCCGAGTGGTCCCTGCACCGCGCGCTGGGCGCCGGAAAACTGGAACACCTGGACTTCCCGGCGGTGGCGAGCCGCGACTACGGCATCCAGGCGGTCGAGTACGTGAACACCTTCTTCGAGCAGGGGGCCGTGGACCAGGGGTACCTGCTGACCCTGCGGGACCGGTGCGAGTCGGAGGGCGTGAGAAGCGTTCTGATCATGTGCGACGGGGAAGGACGACTCGGCGATCCCGATCCGGCGGCCCGAACCAGGGCCGTGGAGAACCACTACCCGTGGGTCGAGGCCGCGCGTCTCCTCGGCTGCCATTCGATCCGGGTGAACGCGGCGAGCGAGGGAAGCTGGGACGAGCAGCGCGACCTGGCGGCGGACGGTCTGCACCGGCTGGCGGAGTACGGGGATGGATTCGGAATCAACGTGATCGTCGAAAACCATGGAGGTCTGTCGAGCAACGCGAGATGGCTGACCTCCGTGATCGAAGCGGGGGATCATCCGCGCCTCGGAACGCTGCCGGACTTCGGGAACTTCCGGATCAGCGAGAGCGAGCGCTACGACAACTATCGGGGGGTCGAGCAGATGATGCCCTACGCCAGGGCGGTCTCCGCGAAGACCCACGACTTCGACGAGACCGGCGAAGAGGTGGTCCTGGAGTACGAGCGGCTGATCCGGATCGTGCTGGATGCGGGCTACCGGGACTGGGTCGGAATCGAATACGAAGGCACCCGCCTCTCGGAGCCCGAGGGCATCCGCCTCACGAAAGCCCTGCTCGAGCGGGTGCGGGAGAAGCTGACGCCTGAATACGCCTGAGGTCGGGCGGCTCTCCAACCGCTTCATCTTTCGATTCTGGATGCCGCTCGCCGCCACCTGGCTGATGATGGCGGCCGAGGGTCCGTTCCTCGCGGCGGTGATCGCGCGCCTTCCGGATCCGAAGTACAACCTGGCGGCGCACGGGGTGGCGTTCGCGTTCGCCGTGCTGATCGAGGCGCCTGTCATCATGCTGATGAGCGCGTCGACGGCCCTCGTGGAGGATGCCGGCAGCTATCGGAAGCTCCGTAACTTCGCTGGCGCTCTCAATCTGGTCTCCACCCTGCTGCTCCTGGGCGTGCTGATTCCCCCCGTGTTCGACTTCGTCATGCGGACCGCGATCGGCCTCCCCGCCGGAGTCGCCGACCTGACGTACGGGGCGCTGTGGCTGTTCCTCCCGTGGCCCGCTGCGATCGGGACGCGGCGCTTCGCTCAGGGGGTGCTGATCCGCTCGGGACGGACGCGACTGGTGGCCACCGGCACGTTGATCCGGCTGACGGCCATGTCCGCGACGGCGGTGACCCTGTCCCTGGCGACCGGACTGCCGGGCGCCTGGGTCGGCGCGGCGTCACTGTCGGCCGCCGTGATCACGGAGGCGATCGCAGCCCGGTGGATGGCGTCCGGGGCGATCCGCGAGCTGCTCGCGGGCCCCGAGCAGGCGGATCCCGGAGCGCCGGTCCTCGGCTACGGCCGGATCTCGCACTTCTACTTCCCGCTTCTTCTCACCTCGGTGATCGGGTTGATGGTCCACCCGATGTTGACGTTCTTCATGGGTCGGGCGGCATCCCCGGTGGAGTCGCTCGCCATATTTCCCGTGGTGCAGGCCCTCTCTTTCATCTTTCGGGCGCTCGGCCTCAGCTTCCAGGACGCGGCGATCGCCCTGCTGGGCAGGAAGAACGAGCATCTGCCCGAGCTGACGCGGTTCGCGGTCGGGCTCGGCCTCGCGACCACGCTGGGCCTCGCGGCCGTGGCCTTCACGCCCCTGGCCGACGTGTGGTTCGTCACGGTCTCCGGTCTCACCCCCGAGCTCGCGTCGTTCGCGCTGACGCCGACGCGAATCCTCGTGGCGCTGCCCGCGCTGTCGGTGCTTCTCTCGTTCCAGCGCGCGATCCTGATGGGCGCCCGCGTCACGCGCCCGATCACGGTGGCCACCGCGATCGAAGTGTGCGGGATCGCGGCCATCTTCGTCCTCGGGGGCTGGTGGATGGGACTCGTCGGGGTCACGGCGGCGTTCGGGTCGTACGTCGGGGGGCGGGTCCTGAGCACGACGTACCTCGCCACCCGCCTGCGGAAGATACTCCGCACTGGTGTTTCGCAGCCGGCATGAGGAAGCGGGAATCCGGAATGAGACGACCGTGAGCCAGGAGCCGACCTTCCGCCGGAACATCGGGCTCTACCAGGGGGATGGAGCGAAGCGGGAGATCCTGGAGCAGGTAGGGGCGGACAACGTCGACGTCGCGATCGCGGCATCGGAGGACGACGGCCGCAACGTCATCGTGGCGCTGCAGGCGAAGCGCCTGGGAATGGACCCCGTCATCGCGGTGGTCCAGGACCCCGAGTACGTGAGCCTGCTCGAGGAAAAGGGGATCGCGGCGATCAGCGCCCCCTGGGCCACCGCCGCGATGGTCGAGAACTACCTCGACCGTCCCGGCGTCGCGGACCTGTTCGAGATCGGGACCGGTGTCGCGAGCCTCGTGAGCGTGGCGGTTCCCGACGGCGCCCAGGTCACCGGCAAGAAGATCCGTGAAATCGACGTTCCGCGCGACAGCGTCGTGGCCGCGATCATTCGCGGCGAGCAATACGTGGTGCCCCGCGGGGACACTGAAGTCCAGGCCGGTGACCAGGTGATATTCGTGGGTCCGACGTCATCCCTGGAGAGTGCCCAGAGCATCTTCCGACAGATGACCTGAACGGGCCGATTCGGATCGGCCGCGATCACCTCAATCCAGCTTCTTCACCCGGACGTTCCGGAAGTAGACGCTGCTGTCCCAGTCGTGGTTCTGCAGGCCGATGTAGCCGCGGGCCGCGAAGTCCCGGATCTTGCCGCGCGGCTCGGCGACCCAGTCGACGACCTGACCGCCGTTCACCGAAACCGAGATCCGATCGCCCACGAACGAGATCTCCATGTCGTTCCATGCACCGGGAGCGGTCGTGCGGTCCTCGCTCGGCGGCTCCGCGTCGTACACCGCCCCCGTGCGGTGAATCGGTGAGTCCCCCCTGGCGTCAATCTGGATCTCGAAACTGTGGTAGATGTACTCGTCGCTCGTCACCAATTCCGGCACCCTTAGGAAGACGCCCGAATTGGACTCGGGCTTCGAAGTGCGGAACTCGAGACGCAGCGTGAAGTCGCCGAACATCTCCGCCGAGTACCACAGAAGGCCCATCCCTCCGTGCGACGTCAGGATGCCGGTGCCATGGTCGAGAGTGAACCAGCCCGGGCCGTAGTGGTTCCACCCGTGCTTGTTGAAGCTTCCGTCCTCCGACTCCCGGATCAGGGGAACGAAGCCGTCGGCCAGCTCGGCCTCGGTTATGCGGGCCACCGGTCCGGTCGCGTCCTGTGTCACCTGCTCCTCCTCTGGTGCGGAGGCCGGCCCCCCGGCCGTCTCGCTCTTCCTCTGGGAATAGCCCAGCACCCCGAAGACGGCGGCGCCGAGAGCCACGAAGAAGACGATCAGCTTACGCGCGCTCATTGCTCTCTCCCTGGGTTCCATTCACCGCGCGCCACGGCCGGAACAAACGTGTCCAGGTCAGGGGGCGGGAAGGGTATCGTACGCTCCTGCTCGGCACTCATGTAGGCCGCCATCAGGAGCTCGGTCACGGCCAGTCCGTCCGCGAACGTCTCGTCCGGCATCCGTCCGTCGCGGAAGGCGCCGACCATGTGCCGGTTCTCTCCCACGTAGCCGTACTCGGCCTCTTCGTCGGCGACGATGGGCATCACTCCGGTTTCGGCGTTCTGCTTCTCGACCAGGTCCTCGCCGGTGTCTCCCCGCACCTCGCGGCTCAGAAACACCTTCGGTCCGGCGTCGAGGGAGTTGATCTCCATCGAATACTCCGGGCCCAGCAGCTCCATGCTGAGGCGAAGCCCGGCGCCCACGTAGCACCATGATGTGGTGACCTCGACGATGCGCCTTCCACCCTCGCGGTCGCGGTACTCCACCATGGCCCGGGCGAAGTCCTCCGCCGGACGATTGGTGTAGTCCAGCTTGCCGCCGCTCATCTCGCTCAGCTGCGCCGCATATTTCGGTCGCTGCCACTTCAGGCAATCGGC
Source organism: Candidatus Benthicola azotiphorus (assembly GCA_947581745.1). Classification (GTDB taxonomy): domain Bacteria; phylum Gemmatimonadota; class Gemmatimonadetes; order Palauibacterales; family Palauibacteraceae; genus Benthicola; species Benthicola azotiphorus. The sequence goes on along the minus strand of CANPVW010000069.1, from coordinate 26,417 downwards.
GTGCGCCGTGACCTTTACCGGCACGAGAGCGTCGCGCGCCGCGCCGGGCGGGGTGAGGAGGAAGCGGGCCACCTCCACCGAGTGGCACATCATGTCGTTGAGAACGCCTCCGCCCTGCAGCTCACCCTCCCAGAACCACGCGGCGTGGGGGCCACTGTGCTCCTCGGCCGAGCGGGCCAGGTACGGCGGTCCGGTCAGCGCCGCACCTCGAGACCACACGACGTTCCGGCCCCGCACGACGCCCGGAGTGAAGAGCTGATTCTCCAGGTAGCCGTGCAGGAGCCCCGCTCGCTCGGCCAGCTCGAGCATGCGCCGTGCTTCCGCTGCGTTCCTGCCGAGCGGCTTCTCGCAGGCGACGCCCACCAGCTCGCCTCGACCCGACTCGATCGCCTCGACGATCTCCTCCATCACTTCGATGCGGGCGAAATTCGGGGCACAGATCCAGATCGCGTCGATTGCCGGATCCGCCACCATGTCCGTGACGGTGGCGTAGACCCTGGCCTCCCCCACGCCGAGCGAGCGCGCCAGTTCGGCGGCTTCCTCAGCCGTGGAGTCGGCGCGGCTCACCACGCCGAGCACGTCGGCGTCCCGCACCCCGACCCACGAACGGATGTGAAAGCGGGCCACGAACCCGCCGCCGACGAATCCGACGCCCAGTCTGTCCACGCTCATTTGGAATGTGGCTCCTCTTTGCTTCCTAGTGACTGCGGCATCCTGCCACCGCCCATGCCCGGGCCTTCAGCTCGATTGCGCCTTCCGCGTTCACCGGGAGCCGGTCCTGCAGCACCCTCGCCAAGGCATCTCGTCTCTCCTCGGTCAGTGAAGATACGAAGCGGGGCGCAGGTCCGGCGTTGCCGAGAAACGGACTCCAGTAGCTGTTGAAATCCGGGAAGACGGTCGGGATGACGATGGACTCCACTCGCACGTTCTCGGCGCCCGAGGACTCGAACAACGACTTGAGCGGCTCGGGCCTGCAGATCGGGAATCGCCGCGCTTCGTCAACTTCTGCCGCTTTCGGGTCGACCACTGCCGCCGCGTCCCAGAAGTGCCTGAGGAACTCCATCCCGTCAGAGTAATCCCACACCAGAGCCCCGACGGTTCCGCCCGGGCGAACAGCCGCCAGCTGCTCCCGCACCGCGCCGGCACAATCAGGGAAGAAATTGAGAGCGAGACCTGAGACGACGGCATCGTAGCCATCCTCTCGCACGGGAAGGTCGCCGATGCCTGCAATAGCGAACGATACCCGATGATCGTCGAGCCGGGACCGAGCCTCTTTGACGAACGACGCTGAAGGATCGCAAGCCAGCACGGAGCTCGGACTGGCGGAGCGACAGACGGCCGCGGCAAGAGCCCCTGTTCCGGTACCGACGTCGAGCCAGTGCCCGCCCGGCGGAACTGCGAGCCAGTCGACGAACTTGTCGGACAGAGGTCGGCTCCAGCGACCCATGAATGCCTCGTAGGACGTGCCTTCATTCCATCCATTGGCTGTCCTGGCCGTCAAGTCACTTCCCCCGTCTGGGATGTAACAGGACCCGGCTTCTCCCGGAAGAACAACAGGAACGCCACGGCGCACACGATCGTCAGGGCGCACGGCACCAGGAACACGTTCGTCCAGTTGGTGACGCCGTTCGTGGTGAACCAGTCGCGCACCCCGCCGGCGAACAGGCTGCCCAGGAAACGCCCCAGTCCGAGTGCGATGATGGCGATCAGGCTCTGCGCGGAGGCTCGGATGTCGGGCGGCGCAACCTTGTCCACGTAGATGAAGGCGGCGACGAAGAAGAACACGTAGCAGAAGCCGTGCAGCATGAGCGACGCGATCACGAGCCACGCCGGGCTGCCAATGGCGAAGATGATGTAGCGGATGGGCCACGCGATCACCCCGATGGCCAGCGTCCGGCGCATGCCGTACTTCTTGAGCGCCCACGAGAGCATGAACGCCATCACGAAGATCTCTGCGAACTGCGCGATGGTCATGACCGCCGGGATGTTGCGGCTCGACACGCCGATCGTCGCCGATTCGAGGAAGGGGGCCGTGAGGATGTAGTAGAACTCGAGCTCCGTCGCGACGACGAACGTGATCCCGACGAAGATGGCGAAGTCTTTGACCTTCAGCATCTTCACCGACTCGAGAAACGCCCACGGACTGACTCCCTCCCGCTGCGGCGGGGTGTGCGGGAGCAGGAACGACTGCAGCCCCATCACGAGCGACAGCATGCCCGCCAGGAACAGCATGTCCCCCTGCATCGCGGGCAGCAGGTCGCTCTCTCCGAACCATCGCCACCCGGTCAGCATCCAGCCCGCGGCGATCCAGCCCAGCGTTCCCCACACCCGGATGGTCCCGAACTCCTTCTCCGAGTCCTCCATGTTGATCATCGCGATGGAGTTCGTGAGGGCGAGCGTCGGGGCGTACAGCAGGCAGTAGAGGAGCATCAGCACGAACATCGTGTCGAAATCGGCGGTTCGCGCCACCACCATGAGCACGATTCCGCCCGTGAACGAGAGGAAGCCGATCACGCGCTCCGTGGAGAAGTACCGGTCGGCCACCTGCCCGCCGATGATCGGGGCGATGATGGTGGCGAGCGGCAGCAGGGCGTAGATCCACCCCACCTGGCCGCCGCTGAACCCGAGGTCGCCGAGCAGGTGAGAGGAGAGGACCGGGGCCCACGCTCCCCAGATGGCGTACTGCAGGAACATCATGGCGCCGAGCTGGATCTTACGACCGCGGGCCCGACCGCCGGCCGCAGGGGCCGGCGGGAGCGTTGAGGATTGGCTCATGCGGTCCTCAGACGATCTTGCGCTGGAACGGATCCCAGGTCACCCGCCGCCCCTCGAGGTACGACTTCGTGGCCATGTGACAGGTGATCGCCTCCTCGATTCCGCGATCGATGTTGCAGCTCGTCTCGCCGTCGAAACGGATCGCGTTCAGCCACTCGCGCAGGTGGAGGTAGTAGGTGCTGACACGCTTCCCACCGCGGTATGTGAACAGGAGTCCGCGACTCGCGAAGTACTCCTGCGTCGCCGTGGTGACCGCGTCCACTCCCTTGAACCCGCTCTCGTAGGTGAGCATCGGCCGGTCCGGCTTCACCATCTCTTCCTCGAGCATCTCCTTGTAGCGGGTGGACGAGGCATCGGCCGTCACCTTGAGCCTCGTGCCGACGTCCATCGAGGCATCGTGTCCCATCATCACGATTCCCCGTTCCCGCCCGTTCGCCAGCGTCGCGCTGTAGACGAGGGTGAGATCCCGGTCCGGGTACTCGAACACGGCTTGCCAGACATCCGGCACGTCCCGGCCATCCTTGAAGAAGTAGATCCCTCCCGAGGAAGTGGCGGAGTGCGGGATCCCGAGACTCAGGATCTGGTTGATCGCATCGTACTCGTGCGAGAGCAGGTCACCGGCGAGGCCCGTTCCGTAGTCGTACCAGCAGCGCCAGCGGAAGAACCTCTCGAGGCTGAACGGGACCTTGTGAGCCGCAGCCTCCTGGAACAGCTCCCAGTCGATGGTGCGCGGGTTCCCGTCCTCGTGGATGTCCCACACCCAGGCGCCCCACTTGTCGTTCCGGTTGGTGGTCGTCTCCACCAGCGTGATAGGTCCGAGGATCCCCTTTTCCACTACCTGACGCGCCTTCTCGTGGCTCTCCATCTGGCGGTTCTGGTGACCGAGCTGGAACACGATGCCGGAGCTCTTCACCGCCTCCGCCATCGGCCACACCTCTTCCTCGGTGCGGGTCATGCACTTCTCGCAGTACACGTGCTTGCCCATCTGGGCGGCCGCGACGGTGATGCGGGAATGCCAGTGGTCCGGCGTCGCGATGACGACCGCGTCCACGTCGGGCGCGGCAACGAGCTCTTCGAAATGTCGGTAGCGCTTGGCGGGCTTGAGCTGCCGGGTGTCGCCCCCCGGTCGGATCGGCTGGGTGGACGCGGCGATCGCCCGCTCCGCCCTCACGTCGAACAGGTCGCACACCGCCGTGATCTCGACGTTGAGGTTCTCCTGTTGGAGCCACTCGTCGAACCAGGTGTCGCGCGGGTCGTCGATCTTCGCTTCGCGACGCGCCTGAATCCAGTCGGGGTGGGCGAAACCGAGGCTCCGGATGAGGGACTCGCCCTCTCCTCCAAACCCGATGATCCCGACGCGGATCGTATCCGAATAGGTGCGGTTCTCGAGCTCCGAGAACACGGCCGCGCCCTCGTCCTCGATCCCCAGCTCTTCCAGCAGTCGCCGCCGCTCTTCCGCTGCGAGGCCCTTGCGACGGAAGGCCGAATAACCGAGAGCTCCGAACACGGGCACGGTCGCGAGTGCCTTGACGACGTCGCGGCGCCCGATTCCACCCGAGCCGGAGCTCGCGGCGGTCCGTCGGGCCGGTGTGGGCTCATCCGCCGCGTCCGATCCGGCGGGGCCGGCGGCCGGCTCGGAAGCGGGCTCGTCCGCCAGGTCCCCGGACTCCAGCGGCGAATCTCCTTCGGCGTTGTCGGCGTCGTCCAGCGTCCCGTCATCGCCGTTGCGAATCTCGTCACTCATGTCTCGTCCTCCGTCGCTGTGCGAGTGGGCGTCATGCGTAGGATTCCTGGACCGAGCCGCGGGCCCGGGCGAGCCGCACCAGCCTATCCAGCCCGATGATCTTCCCGGTCGGGAAGAACAGGGTCACGAGCAACGCGCACAGCTCGATGAAGGTCTTGTTGATGATCAGGTAGGCGCCCTCGGCCGGGATCGCGTAGACGAAGCCGGGCCACGGTGGCGTCGCGAGGTAATACAGGATCAGCATGAGGATCCCGAAACAGGCCGCCGTCCTCGTCAACCCGCCCAGCATCAGGCCGAGCCCGACCAGGACCAGTCCCCACACGTTGAGAAAGTCGACCACCGCCAGGGTGGAGGGGTTCGACGCCAGGTCCACGAACCACTCTGACAGGAAGCCCTGCGACTGTTCGAGGAATCCGGCCGACGTCCAGTACGCGTTCACGGCCTTGGAGACGCCCTCGTAGAAGAAATGCCACCCGATGGCGAAGCGCAGGGCCACGAGCGCGGTAAGCTGGGCGCCCGAGTATTCCGATTTCATCTCTCACCTTCTTCCTGGGAAGTCGCGGTCAGTCCGGCCCAGCCGGCGGAACGCGCCTGGCGCCCCGCGGCATCGATCACCATGCACTCGAATCCGGGCAGCGAGTCGATGAAGCGAACTCCCTCGCGCGGGGACATCAGAAGCGTGGCCGTGGCCAGCGCATCGGCGGAATAGACGCTCGGACCGGCGACCGTGACGCTCAGAACCGCGGTCGGCGAGCGTCCCGAGCGCGAGCTCACGATGTGGTGCCAGGATCCATCCGGGTCGTATCGCGCCTCGTAGCCGCCGGAGGTCGCGACGGCGCCCGCACGGAGTCGCAAGGATCCCGGCACGAGTCCTCCGTGCCGCGGGTCCCGCACCGCGATCAGCCAGCCGGCTCCGTCTTCTCTGCCTCCGCAGGCGCGAATGTCGCCACCGGCATCGATCAGGTAGCGCTCGATTCCATGCACCTCGAGAACCGCGGCCATCGCGTCCACGATGTAACCTTTCGCGATTCCGTCGAGAGTGATCCCCATCCCGCCGCGATCGAACGAGATCCGGGTGGGGGACACGCGCAGCGCGTCGGCCCCGGTGCGATCCATCGCATCCCGCCACTCGAGCGGATCGGGCGCCCCACCGCCAGCAACCTCTTGGGAGCGATGCAGCAGGTCCACGACAGGTTGGACGGTGACGTCGAAGGCGCCGTCAGTCGCCCGGTGCAGCGCGGCGGATCGATCCAGCAGGTAGACGAGCTCCGGAGGAGGACCGGTCAGCCGCCCCTCGGAGTTCAGCACACCAACTGCCGACGCCTGCTCGAAGCGGCTCAGGACGTCGATCAGGCGCTCCATCTCCTCGAAGGCGCGGCCGAAGGCGTCCTCGAGCAGATGTCGGGAATGATGAATCGCGGCGATGGAGACCCGAGTGCTCATCGCCCGGCGATCGACGACGAGCTTGTGATCGCCGGTGGGCAGGATCGTGTCTTCGAGATGCACGGGTTCCGGACGAACGGACTCGAATCCGAGGTCGAGCAGCGCCGTCCGCAGGTCGGGCTCGCGTTCCCTGCTCGAAGATATCAAAGGCTCAACGAGTACCACCGGTTACAGCCGAAGTGCCCGGTATCGCCCATGGGTGCCTCCAGGGGGAGGAAGCCGAAACGTTCGTAAAGGTCTCGCGCCCGATCCATCTGCGCCAGTGTCTCCAGGTAGCACTCGCGGTAACCGAGTCGCCGCGCCTCGTGCAGGCAGCGTTCCAGGAGCGAGCGGCCAACGCCGAGACCCCGCGCGGAAGGGAGGAGATACATCTTCCTGAGCTCGCACACGTGGGACTCGGCCCGCGGCAGAGGGCCGACCCCCGCTCCGCCGACGATCTCGCCGTCCACTTCCGCGACCAGATAGGCTGCCTTCGGACCGTCGTAGGCGACCGACATGGCCGCGATCTCGGGATCCTGGTCCGAAAACCCTTCCCCCGTCGCTCCGACCTCGGTCAGCACTTCGATCAGGACCCGACGGAGGACCGGGTCGTCCTCCGATCGGATCGGACGGATCGTGACGTCGCTCATTCGACTTCGTCTCCGCCTTCCGGTGATTCCCCCGGATTGTCGTCCGTTCCCGGAGCCGACCCGCCGGCGCCGCCGGAGGTCGCAAACCGCTCCCCGGGCGCCGAGACACCGGCCCCCGCAGGGACTATGATGCGCGGCCCGGCCGCCGCGCGCTCCCTCTCGGAGTCGAGGAACTCATCCACCTCGACCGGCACGAGCAGGCTGTCCGCGATTCCGGCGATCTCCTCGGCCTCTCGCCACGCCGTCTCCAGAGTCTCCAGCTCGCCCTCCATCGCCCGGCGCTCGGCTTCCTCGTGCGTCGCCATCTCGATCGCCAGCCTGATGTCACCCGGCAGCTTCGCCAGCGAACCCGCGGTGGCCTTCGCGAGCTTCTTCGGGTTGTCTCCGGCCTTCTCGTGCCGCAGGCGCTCGGACTCTCTCACCGCCTCGTTCAGGAAGGACTCCGGGTCGCCGACACTCTCGATGCGCCGCACGGCCTGGTCGATCGTCTTCTTCGAGCCGCCGGAGCGGTTCGCCCGCGCCATCAGCTTGCCGGCGATGTCCACCGCGTCCTCGCCCCGGTATACGAGGGTCTCTCCGCTGCCACTGCTGAACCCGCTGCTCCAACCGCGCGCGTAGTTCACGTGGAGCTCCCATTCACCGGGAGCGCCCGTCGGGATGAAGCGTGACTTCTCCAGGTGCTTGAGCTGGACCTTGATCTTCTCGTCCGTCTCGGGGTGACGGATCCGGGAAGCGATGCGCTCGTTCATGACCCAGCGTATCAACTGCGAGTATCCCCAGTAGCCACCGCCCAGCGAAGCCCCGAGCGCGGCGCCGCCGATGACGATCACCCCCACGGCTCCGACTCCCGCCGTCGTGTAGATCATCGAGCGTCGTCGTCGCCGACCGAACTGGTCGCCGTAGCGCCAGGCCGCGAACTCTCCGCGCATCGGTTTCCCGAGCCGCACGAGCTCGAGTCCCTCGGGGAGCTTCGCCAACCCGATGTTGTCGGTCGTGACCCTGAGCCGCGTGTCGCGAAAGAGGCGTTCGCATTCCTCGATCACCTCCCAGCGGATCTCCAGGGGGGAGAGGTTCCAGCGCTCGCACTTCCGGCAGATCACCCACAGCCGGCCCTTGGCGGCGTCGAACGAGATCCGCCTCCCGACGGGAAAGATCTCCAGCGCCTCGTTCCTGCCGAGCGAGTGATTGCAGAATATGCACGTCGAGTACATCAGCATGTGGCAGCCCCCGTGTGGTGTTCGTCTTATCTACACGCCGCTGCCCGCTATTCTTCGGATCTCGCGGGACGATGTGACGCTTTCGGACCGAAAACGCCCCTCGCCCGGTCCGCCCGCCCGCCGGCATCCCGGACTCCGGGCGGTCGCCATCACCCCAATTGTCGTTCCGCTAAGGTGTTGTGTGAGCCGGTCCGACGCGAGGCCGACGCTGCGTACGCTGGCATGGATGCTGTAGCGGCTCACTCGATGAACCGATGGGCTTGCGCAGGAAACGGACGCGAGAGCAGGGGGGAACCGTGAAGATCCGAGATCTGGCCGTCGTCGTTGTGTCGCTGGCGCTCGCCTGGGCGTGCACGCCGGCTGAAGAGGCTTCGACCGCCGACGGGTCGGCGCAGGCGGTCGCCGCCGGGGGCGAGGCCTCGAGCCCCCTCATGGAGCGGGCGCAGGCGATGTTCGAACCGCTTCCGGCCGAGCCGCCGGAGCTCGAAGGCAATCCGATCACGCCGGTGAAGGTGGAGCTCGGGAAGAAGCTGTACTTCGACCCGCGTCTGTCTCAGAGCTGGCTGATCAGCTGCAATACGTGCCACAATCTCGGCCTCGGCGGCGTGGACCTGATGGAGACGTCCATCGGGCACGGCTGGCAGGCTGGCCCCCGCAACGCACCCACGGTCCTCAACTCCGTCTACAACCTGGCTCAGTTCTGGGACGGCCGCGCGGCCGACCTGATGGAGCAGGCGCAGGGACCCGTGCAGGCGTCGGTCGAGATGAGCAGCTCGCCGGAGCGCACCGTCGCGACGCTGAAGTCGATTCCCGAGTACGTGGCGATGTTCGGGGAGGCGTTCCCGGACTACGAGGACCCGGTGTCGTTCGAGAACATGGCTCGCGCGATCGAGGCGTTCGAGGCGACCCTCGTGACGCCGGGCTCGCCGTTCGACCAGTATCTGCTCGGTGACGACGCGGCGCTCGGCGAAGAGCAGCAGATCGGCCTGGCGCTCTTCATGGACTCGGGCTGCACGGCCTGTCACGGCGGCATCCTGCTGGGCGGGACGAGCTATCAGCGATTCGGAGCCGTGCGCAACCCGGGCGTCGAGCTCCTGCCGCCGGAAGACCGCGGGCGCTTCAACGTGACCGGAAATCCGAACGACGAATTCGCGTTCAAGGTGCCCGTCCTGCGCAACATCGAGCTGACGGCCCCGTACTTCCACAAGGGAAAGGTGTGGAGCCTCGAGCAGGCGGTGGGTGTGATGGGGGAGGCCCAGCTCGGGAGGGAGTTCACTCCGGTGGAGAGGGCCGAGATCAGGGCCTTCCTGGCCTCACTGACCGGGACGCAGCCCGTGGTCGAATACCCGGTGCTGCCCGTGCATACCCCGGACACTCCAAAGCCCGATCCGTGGCTGGGACTCGGAACCGACCTGCGCTGATCCGCGGCCACGGCCCACCGGCTGCCGGGGGCGCGAGTTCGGACGGCCAAGACGGGCCGGCGGCCTCTGGGGCGCTGGCCCGTTTCGCATCCGCCCGGTACCGTTGGTGACATGCGAATCGTATCGCTGTGCCCGAGTCTCACCGAGCTCGTGTTCGACCTCGGAGTCGGCGACGAGCTGGTCGGCGTGACGAAGTTCTGCGTCCATCCCGCGGAGGGCCTGCGTGAGATCGAGAAAGTGGGCGGGACCAAGACCCCGAAGATCGACCGCATCGTGGAGCTCTCGCCCGACCTCGTGCTGCTCAACGAGGAAGAGAACCGGCTCGAAGACGCCGAAGCTCTGCGCGCCGCGGGGGTGGCCTGTCACAGCAGCTTCCCGAAGACGGCAATCGACACGGCGGCGATGGTGCGTTCGATCGGGAAGGCGGTGCGGCGACCGCACGAGGCCGAGCGGATATCGAGGGCAATCGAGGAGGCCGCCCGCCGCGTTCGGGAAGCGTCGGAGGGCCGTCCGCCGGTCAGCTACGCCTACCTGATCTGGCGGCAGCCCTTGATGAGCGTGAGCGAGGACACGTTCATCAGCGACCTTTTGAGCCTGGCGGGCGGGATGAACGTCTTCGCCGGCCGGCCGAAACGCTACCCGGTAGTGGAGCCGGAGGAGATCGCGGCCGCGGGGCCAGATGCGGTGCTGCTCTCCACCGAGCCGTTTCCGTTCCAGGAGCGGCACATCGACGAGATCAGCCGCGCCACGGGGCTGGCGCCGGAGATCTTCCACATCGTGGACGGCGAGATGCTGAGCTGGCACGGCTCGCGTACGCCGGCCGGGATCGACTGCGCGGCGCAAGTGATGGAGCGGGTCCGAGGTCGGATGCGGAGCGGGGAATGAAGACCCGAAACGCGAAGCGGGGCGCCCGCTTCGACGCCCCGCTCCCGCGATCCCTGTCGCTGGCCGTCAGGCCGTACCGGTCAGTCCCGTGATCCGGAGCACTTTCACGTACTGCACCTCGAACTCGTCCCGCCAGACGCCGTAGAGCAGGTCGCCCTTGAGAGAGAAGGGGCTGAAGCGATCGGGTATCGTGACCGCGCCCAGGTAGCGTCCCTCCGCATCGAACACGTCCCAGTCGTCCGAGCCCTGGTCGAGCATCGGATTCCAGTTCTCCCGCTCGTCCGGCGTCATGTCACTCGGGATTCCCACCCGCTGCACCCACAGGCTGTTCTGCGGGCCGCCGAACAGCTGGGTGAAGGCCGGAAAATAGTCTTCGTACGTCACGCTCTGCTCGATCATGTCCAGGGCCTGGGGTGGCACCCCCTGCTGCTCCATCAGGCGCATGATGAGCTCGGTGATGATCTGCTTGTCCTCGTCCGAGACGAGGATCGACTCGTGCGGCATCGTGATGATCCTCTGCACGTTGCCGTCGAGGTCCGACACGGTGATCCTGAACTCGTTGTTCATCGCGAACACGAACGAGCCGTCTTCGAGCAGGGTCCACGTCGGCTCGGGAGCGAAGAGGTGGAACGCGGGCAGTCCGCCTCCGAACGAGAATGTCTCACCCCGCGGCGGGGTCGCCAGGGTATCGATGATGCTGCCGTCGTAGGCCTGGCGGGCGATGAGGTCCACGTCCACGGCCTCCTGGTTCGGCAGATTCAGAGCCCGCCTGTGCGCCACGAGCACGCCCGAATTCGACATCTGCCAACGCATCGGGATGCCTTCCTCGAAATGCAGGGGAAAGCTCGTCTGCTCGCCCTCGTCCAACAGGATGACGTTGACGCGCTGGTTGCCGGCGTCGGGGACGATCACCGTGTCGGCGGTGCCGACCATGAGCAACGCGGCCCCGGGGCCGAACTCGCCGGGCCCCGATCCCGCCTTGCCGACCGTGCGCTCGAACGTTCCGTCGGGTGAGAAGACCTTCACGTGCTGTGCCTGGTTGTCGAGTACGAGGATGCGTCCGTCAGACGTCACGTCGAGTCCGGCGATCTGTCCGAACTGGTAGTCGGGATCACCGGCCGCCTCGCCGATCGTCAGGACTTCCTCGAACCCCCACGCATCCCCGTCTCCCCAGACCGGTTGCGACGAGTTCCGGACGAGCTGCACACCGGCGCTGTCCACGACGGTTCCGGTCCAACCCGCCCCGCCGTCCGCTGCACCTCCGCAGGCCGCCGCGAACAGAAGGACGGCGCACCAGGACATGGTCTTTCTCATTTGAACCTCATCGGTGGTTCCCGTTACACGATCGGGCGACCCGGCCGGCGCCTACGCCCCCGGCCCCAGCCCCGCGATCTTCAGGACTCGCACGTACTGTACGTCGAACTCATCCCGCCAGATTCCGTAGATCAGATCGCCCTCGAACGTAACCGGCTGGAACCGGTGTGGCATGTCCACGACTCCCAGGTATCGGCCCTCGGAGTCCAGCACGTCCCACGCGGAAGCTCCGAGGTCGAGCAATGGATTCCAATTCTCCCGCTCCTCCGCCGTCATTCCCGTGGGTTCCTGAACACGCTGCACCCACAGGCTGCCCTCCGGGCCGGGCATCATCTGCAGGAAAGCCGGGAAGTAATCCGCGAAATTGAACGTGCTGAGAACGATCTCGCTCTGCTGCTGCGGCACGCCCTGCTCTGCGAGCAACCGCTTCACCGTCTCCATGAAGAAGTCGACGTCCGCTTCCGTGACGGGCTTCCGCTCGGCCGGTATGCTGACGACTCGCTTCAGGTCGCCCGCCTCGTCGTAGATGCTGAGACGGAACACGTCGTTGACCGCGAAGCACAGCCCGTCCTCGCCGACCACGGACCACACCGGCTCCGGCGCGAAGACCAGCCGCTTCGGCTGGCCGTCTTCGCCGAAGCTGAACGACTCGCCACGCTTGGGCGTCATGAGCGTGTCGACGATCTCGCCGGTGTACGTGGCGGTCACGATCAGGTCCACCGTGTCCCGCTGCTCGGTGTTCGGCAGATTGAGGGCCCTCAGCTGATAGACGAGGTCTCCGTTCTCCATCATGTCCCAGCGCGCCGGGATGCCGCGCTCGAAACTCATCCGGAAGCTCGCCGGCTCCGAGCCATCGGCCACGAGGACGTTGACGCGCTGATTCCCGAGGTCGGGCACGATCAGAGTATCGCCTCGTCCGACCAGCACGGGACCGACACCGGGTCCGAACTCGCCGGGCCCGGACCCGGCCTGTCCGACGGTCCGCTCGTAGACTCCCTCGGCCGAGAAGAACTTGAGATGCTGGGCCTGCTGGTCCACGAGTACGATCTGTCCGTCCGACGTCACGCCGATGCCGGCAATCTGGCCGAACTGGTAGTCAGGATCGCCGGCGGCTTCGCCGATCGTCATCACCTCTTCGAGGGTCCAGGCGTCCCCGGCGCCCCACAGCGGCGTGAGCGTATTGCGGACCAGCTGCACGCCTGCGCTGTCCTCTATCGTTCCGGCCCAGTCGGCCGCTCCCCCCGCCTCTCCGCCGCAAGCGGCCGCGAAGGCGAGGACCGGAATCCACAACCATGTGCTGCGCATGACCGATACCCTCCCTGGGGAGCTCGAGTCTATCGTTACACGGCGGCCCGCAGGCCGTCGAGCGAGGGGTCGTCCATCAACTATCGAGGCGGACTTCCGCCCCGATCGCATCTCGTACTACACGTCACCGTCCCGATTCATCGGCTCCATCACTGAGAAAGCCGGACGTCAGGGATAGAGCCGCTCGATCGTCCACGCCCCGTCGGCCCTTCGGAAGAGGAGGCGATCGTGCAGACGATTCGCCCGCCCCTGCCAGAATTCGATCTTTTCCGGAACGACCCGGTACCCGCCCCAGAACGACGGCAGCGGGATGTCGCCCGATCCGAACCGATGCTGAGTCTCGCGGAACCGGCCCTCCAGTTCCTCCCGGTCGCGCAGGACGGAGCTCTGGTCCGATGCCCACGCCCCGAGGCGGCTGCCGCGCGGCCGACTCGCGAAGTACGCCTCGGACTCCTCCGTCGAGGTCTTCTCGACCGTGCCGTTGATCCGGACCTGTCGCTGCAGAATCGGCCAGTGGATGGCCAGGGCGGCGCGCGGGTTCTCCGCGATCTCCATCCCCTTCTGGCTCTCGTAGTTGGTATAGAACACGAACCCACGCTCGTCGAACGCTTTCAGGAGCACCTGCCGCACGGAGGGCCTGCCGTCCGACGTCGCCGTCGCGAGGGCCATCGACTCCGGGAGATAGAGGCCAGCATCACGTGCCTCCCGGTACCAGCGATCGAACAGGACCAGCGGATCGGAGCCCGCGGCTTCCTCGGTAAGGCCGCGCACCACGCCCTTCCCTGTGGTGAAGAAAGCGCGGAGGGTGGATCGAAGGGTCATTCGCTCAGGTCTCGTCCCGCGGTGATCGGTGCCTGCCGCCCGGCGGAGTCGCGTGCACGAAACTACACCTGACGCCGGTTCCGCGCGACCGGCGGAGAGGCGAGGTCACGTCCTTGACCGACAATCATTTGGAAGATCTCGAGGTTGCTCGTCGCACTTGTCTCCGGCCACCTCGCCAGCCACTATGATTGCGTCGTCCCTTCCCACACCATCCCAAGGAGCAACCATGTACACCGTCATCGGAGCGACCGGCAACACGGGTCGGGTGGTCGCGGAGGAGCTGCTGGTCGCCGGTCTGCCGGTTCGCGTGGTCGGCCGCAGTGACGAGCGGCTGGCGCCGTTCGTCGAGAAGGGCGCCGAGGCCATGGTCGGAGATGTTTCCGACGCCGGATTCGTGGCGCGCGCATGTGACGGCGTGGGCGCCGTGTACTCGCTGATTCCGATCGCGTACAACGCGAATCTGCGCGAGTGGCAGGGCAAGGTCGGGAAGGCGCTCGCGAAAGGGATCCGGGAGTCGGGGGCTCCCTACGTGGTCAACCTGTCCAGCGTCGGCGCGCAGCACCACCAGGGGACGGGACCCATCGTCGGACTGCGCGAACAGGAGGATCGGCTGAACGAGCTGTCGGAAGTGGACGTTCTGCACCTCCGTCCGGCGTCGTTCATGGAGAACCTGTACATGTCGCTCGACGGGATCCGCTCGATGGGCGTGCTCGCCATGCCGATGCCGGCGGACGTGCCGATCGCGATGATCGCGACGCGCGACATAGGCGTAGAAGCCGCCCGGCGGATGACGGCCCTCGACTTCGACGGGCATCACACGCGCGAGCTGCTGGGACCGCGTGACTACACGATGACCGAAGTCGCCGCCATCGTCGGTGCGGCGATCGGCAAGCCGGATCTACCCTACGTTCAGGTGCCCCCGGAAGCCGCGGCGGAGGCCTTCGCCGGGATGGGCATGCATGCCGAGACCATCCCCACCCTCCTGGAGATGTACAGGGGGTACGCCGACGAGCACATCGTGCCCCAGGAACCCCGTTCCGCCGCCAACACGACGCCTACGACACTCGAGGAATTCGCGGACCAGCTCGCCGCCGCGTACCACGCACAGGGTGCGTAGGCCCGCGCCGGGCTAGCTGCCTGCGAACCGCTCGGGCCGGAAGGCGTGGATCTCGAGCCCGGCCGTGCGGTCGACCACGAGGTCGGCGATCAGGCTGCCGGTGACGGGGCCGAGCGTGAGACCGAGCATCGCGTGGCCGGTCGCCACGAACGCGCCCTCGTAGCCGGGCACTCCACCGATCACGGGCAGTCCGTCGGGGGTGCAGGGACGAAGGCCGCACCACTCAGACACCGGGTCCGACAGGTCGTCCACCTCGAAGTACCGCCGGGCGGCCGCGTCCAGCTGCCGGAGCCGGTCCCGCCGCAGATCGAGATTGCGTCCCGAGAACTCGAGAGTCCCGGCGAACCGGACGTGGCTCTCCATCGGAGAGCAGAACACCGCCCGTTCTCCCAGGAGGCAGGGAACACGCAGGTCCGGCGTGTGGAGATCGTCCCGTCGTCGGTCCGCATGGTACCCCTTGGCCGGTTGCACGGGCAGCGGGCAGCCGAGCGACGCCATGAGGCCGGGACTGTAGGCCCCGGTCGCGAGGACGACCGCATCCGCGGCCAGATCCTCGCCGGCCGTCGTGCGGACGCCCGTCACACGGCCGCTCTCCGTTCGGATCCTCCCGACCTCGGCTTGCGGCCGCAACCGCGCACCGTGCGCGGCCGCCCGATCGGCCATCTCGAGCACGAAGCGGTACGGCTCCACCACGGATCCCTCGTCGTGCGCCCACCCTCCCTCGAGTCCGGGTCCGAGGAGGGGCTCGCGCTCGCGGAGCGCCGGCCCGTCCAGGTACTCCGGCGCGAAGCCGTGACGCTCCACGACCGCGGCTTCCTCCCGTCCCGCGGCCAGGCCCGGCCCGGTGTCGAACACTTCGAGGTAGCCCGCGCGCCGGTACTCGCAATCGAGAGCCTCGGCCCCGACGAGCTCGTCGAACATTTCCACCGTGCGGAGTCCGAGCGGCGCGAGCGCCGCCATCGCGTGCTCGACGTGATCATGAGTACAGAATCGTCTGAACGCCCACAGCCAACGGACGAGCGCCGGGTCCCACCGCGGCTCGATGTACAGGGGGCTCAGTGAATCGCCCAGGGAACGCAGCGCCTGGACGACGCGTCCGGGCCGGTTGATGGGCGGGTGCCCCGGAGAAATCAGGCCGGCGTTACCGTACGATGCGCCCCTGCCGATCTCGTCCCTCTCCAGCACGGTAACCGAAGCTCCGCGCCGGGCGAGGAAATACGCGCAGCACACGCCCACGACGCCGCCGCCGACCACGACGACCTGCAGCTCGGATCCGCGGGGTCCCGAGATCCGGTGGTGTCCGTTGGGCACGGCCAGGTTCTCCTCCGCCAGAGCGAGACGGTCGACACGATTCTATATTGCCAGAAGCGGCTCCCCGCCGCGAGCGTCGCCAGATCCACATCCAGGGAGGACGCGAATGAGCTACACGTGGGAAGAGCTTCACAAGACGCCCGTCAAGAGGTTGCGCGAGATCGCCGAGGAGCTGGGCGAGCACGAAGAGCTGCACGGCTACCTCACGATGCACAAGGAAGACCTGGTGCCGGCCCTGTGCCACGTGCTCGGCATCGAAGACCACGCGCACCGGGAGATCGTGGGCGTGAACAAGTCGGCGATCAAGGCCAGGATCCGGGTGCTGAAAGCGCGGCGCGACGAAGCGCTCGCCGCCGGCGACCCGGTCCAGCTCAAACGGATACGCAGGAAGATCCACCGCCTGAAGCGCAAGCTGCACAAAGCGACAGTCTGACGGAGGTCCCGCGCTCTCGGGACGGCCTCGCTCCGGTCCGCATGCGATCCGCTGCAGTCCCGGAGCCAGGCGTCGTGCAGGGTGTCCCGGATCCACGCGTCGAGGGATACCTTTCCGGATCGACGATCACTCAGACACGCCCCGCGAGCGGAGGTGCCGACATGTTCGAGGCGAGCACATACATCGACCGGCGGAAAGGGCTTCAGGAGCGAGTGGGGTCAGGTCTCCTCCTGTTCCTGGGCAACGACCCGGCGACCATGAACTACCCCGACAACCCTTTTCACTTCAGGCAGGACAGCTCCTTCCTCTACTATTTCGGCCTCGACCAGGCCGGACTGGCGGGCGTGATCGACGCTGACTCGGGCGAGGAGATCCTGTTCGGTCACGAGCCGACGGTCGATGAGATCGTATGGACGGGCCCGCTGCCGACCCTGACCGAGGAGCGTGCCTGCGTGGGAGTGGGGCGCAGCGAGGAGCCCGAGAAGCTGGGTGAGGTGCTGCGGACGGCGCGGGACGCGGGACGCACGATCCATTTCCTCCCGCAGTACCGGGCGTGGAACCGCATCAAGCTGGCCCGGATGCTCGGCATTCCGGGCCTCGAGACGGACGAGCACGTGTCGCGCTCTCTCATCGAGGCCGTGGTGGATCAGCGCCTGTACAAGTCCGACGAAGAGGTGGCGGAAATCGAGATCGCGCTCGACATGAGCTACGACATGCACACGCTGGCCATGCACATGGTGCGCCCCGGGATGGTCGAGCGCGAGGTGGCCGGGGCCGTGGAGGGAGTGGTCCTGTCACGCGGCGGACTGACCTCGTTCCCGATCATCTTCTCGGTACGCGGGGAAGTGCTGCACAACCACACGTACGAGAACGTGATGAAGGACGGCCAGCTGGCGGTGCACGACTCCGGGGCGACGTCTCCGATGGGGTACGCTTCGGACATCACCCGCACGATGCCGGTCAGCGGGCGCTTCGACACCCGGCAGAGGGAGATCTACGATCTCGTTCTGCGCGCCCTCACGACGGCCACCGCCGCCATGCGGCCCGGGATCCCGTTTCGCGACGTGCACTTCGTTGCCTGCAAGGTGATCGCCAGCGGGCTCAAGGACCTGGGGATCCTGAAGGGCGACGTGGACGAGGCGGTCGCCGCCGGCGCCCACGCGATCTGCATGCCGCACGGACTGGGGCACATGATGGGGCTGGACGTTCACGACATGGAGGGTCTGGACGAAGACCTGGTCGGGTACGGCACGGAGTTCGAGCGCAGCACCCAGTTCGGGACCGCCTACCTGAGAGCGGCACGTACCCTGGAGTCCGGCTTCGTGCTGACGGTCGAGCCCGGCTGCTACTTCATCCCGCAGCTCATCGACCAGTGGCGGGCGCAGGGAACGAACGCCGAATTCCTGGACTTCGACCGGCTCGACTCCTACAAGGGATTCGGCGGCGTCAGGATCGAGGACGACGTGCTGGTGACCACGGATGGACACCGGATCCTCGGCAGGCGAATCCCGAAGACGGCCGACGAGGTCGAGGAACAGATGGGCGCGAACGAGTGAATTTCCCCGACGCGGCGGAGATCAGTCCGTTCGAGCTCGCGGTCCGGCTCGAGTCGGGAGAGGCGATCCAGGTGCTGGACGTCCGGGCTTCCGAGCGACTCGCCGCCGGCAGGGTAGAACCGGTGGCCGCGGACCGGTTCCACAACGTCCGCGGGTCGGAAGTCGTACGGCTGGCCGATCCCGAGTCGGCCATCGGGCTGACCCGCTCGAGTCCCGTGGCGGTGGTCTGCGGGCACGGCAACGACAGCCGGGTGATCGCGGCGCTTCTGGAGCAGCGAGGATACGAAGCATGGTCCCTGAGCGGAGGGATCACGGCCTGGATGCGGATGGCCGTCCCGCGGGAGCTGGACCCTCCACCCGGCTTCGACCGCCTCGTCCAGTTCGATCGGATCGGGAAGGGCTCGCTCGGCTATCTGCTGGTCGCCGCCGGCGAGGCTCTGGCGATCGACCCGCCGCGCGACTGGGCACCTTGGAGAGGAGCGGCCGAGGCGGCGGGGGCGCGAATCCTGGCGGTGGCCGACACTCATGTGCACGCCGACTACATCAGTGGCAGCCCGGACATGGCACGGACGCTGGGAGTGCCGTACCACCTCCACCCGGCCGACAACGTGTGGCCCTACGATGGGACGCCCGGCCGGCTGGAGTTCGAGCCGCTGTCCGACGGGACCGAGCTGGTGATCGGCGGTCGGCGCGTGGTCGCCTGGCACACTCCCGGCCACACCGAAGGGAGCACCACCTTCGTGGCCGGCGACCCGCAGGATGGAGCGGTCGCGTGCACCGGAGACTTCCTGTTCGTCGAGTCGATCGGACGTCCAGATCTCGCAGGCCGGATGGAGGCCTGGGTGCAGGATCAGTGGAGGAGCCTCGAGCGGGCGAGGGCAGAATGGGGGCCGGCGGTCCGCCTGCTGCCGGCGCACTACGCCAGCGACGCCGAGCGGAACGCGGATCGCACCGTGGACCGGTCGTTCGGGGAGGCGATGGCGGCGAACGCGACTCTCAGGGTCCAGGACGAGCGGGAGTTCGCCGGGTGGGTGGCGGCCAACGTCTCCACTCCTCCGGACGCCTACCCTCACATCAAGGCGATCAACGTGGGGCTGCTGGCCGTCACGTCCGAGCAGGCGGATGTCCTGGAAGCGGGGAAGAACGAATGCGCGGTCGGGTGACCGGCGGATCTCGAAACGGTTGTGGCTCGGACGCGACGTAACGCCTCGGATGATCCTGTAATTCCTTGTGCCGCAAGCAAGTCCATTGCGGTACACCGTTTGCTTCTCCAGCAGTTCGAACCGTCCCGCGACGCGGGGTCGCCGCATAGCGACAATGGAGCCGCTGCGGATATCCGCTCCGCGCCGCGGGACGCAACCGCTGATCCAGGAAACGGATTGAATGGCTTACTCTCGCAGGCCCGGAACGCCGGACGAGCTGCTGCGGCACGCAGCGGACATCGAGCGTGCGACGCACCGGCTGGCCCTGTTTCTGGAAGCCCCGGACGATCGCGTGCGCGAGCATCCCGGGCCGGCGCTGGTCGCGGCGCTGTCGATGATTCCGGAACGCCAGCCCCTGAGGCGGGGCAAGGACCAGGCGGTGATCGAGGCCATGCGGCTGCTCGCACGTGAGCTGCCGGACGACTACCCACGGAAGAACCACATCCTGATGCGTCTCAGTACGGCTTCGCGGCAGGCCTCGCCTGAGCACTGGCCGCCGGACGCCTGGGGCCGGCCACGCTGAATCCGTTCCGCACACCGTCCGCCGGCTCTTCGGGCGACCGGGAGCCGGCGGACATCCACTCCTATCCCAGCCGACTGACCGCGTACACGACCGCGAAGCTCCCGAGCACCGCCAGGCCGAGCCAGGATAGCGCGACGAGCACCCGACCCGGCCGGAGCTCCGTCGAGACCGCGGGCGAGGTCACGGCGCGCAGATTCAGGTAGCCGAGCGCCGGCGCCGTGATGAAGGAGACGATCGTCGCGAAGTCCACCATGGCTGTGAGCGATCCCGGAAACACGGCCAGCACGAGTACCGTCAGTGCGCTCAGGATCCCCATCGCTCCCCAGTAGGCCCTTCCCGTTCCCGCGTAGGCCGACGTGCCCTCCGGTTCCACGAACGCCACACGAAGTCCCCGGTCGATCGCCCTCGGGAACCCGTCGATCACGGTCAGCGTGGTCGAGAACATTGTGGTCACGACGGCCGTGTAGACGATCGGCCGGGTCCATCCGCCCAGGGTACGGGTGTACAGGTCCACCAGCTGCGCCGAGAACTGGGTGCCGCTGGAACCGAACTCCTGCCCGGCGCCGAACATGATCGTGGCCCCGAGCGTGAGAAAGGCGAAGGCCATGAGTCCCGTGGCCACGTATCCGATCCGGAAGTCGAGCAGAACCGAGGCAGGGTCCGCTCGTTGCCCTGTCGCCCGGTCCTTGGCCAGCGTCCAGAGAGAGCTCCACACGGAGATGTCGATCGCCGACGGCATCCACCCGACGAGGGCGAGCACGAACGCCAGCGGCAGCGCCTGGCGCGCTCCGTCACGCGGCCAGAAGGCGATCGTGGAGAAGTCCGCCCGGGGCAGGGTAATGGCGGCTGCCGCGAGTGTCGACGCGGCGAGCAACACCATCACGAGCTTGATGACCCGATCGAGGAACGAGAAGCGTCCGGCCGCGAGCAGCGACGCACAGAGGCCGCACAGGAGGGCCGCGACGACGGAAACCGACAGGCCGAGATGGAGCACCAGCTTGAGCAGAAAGGCCGTGAACAGCACGATGGCCACCTGCACTATGAGTGCCGTGCTCAGCGTGATCAGGAGGTACAGCCACAGGGCCCAGCGCCCGATGCGGCGGTAGCCCTCGACCAGGCTGAGGCCGGTGGCCGCGGCGTATCGGGGCCCGAACTCGAAGAACGGGTACTTCAGGACGAGCGCGAGCAGCACGATGCCGGCGAGTCCGAATCCCGCCATCGCGCCCGCCCGGGTGGACTGGACGAGATGGGAGACGCCGATCGCGGCGGCCGCCCACATCAGCCCGGGGCCGAACGCCTTGCGAAATCCTGAGATGGAGATCCCGCTACCCATGGCTCAAGTTTAGCGCACGGCCTTGCCGTTGCTCAACGGCGGCACCCGGGGTCGGGACCTCCTACTCGACGCGCATCGCCTCCATCGGCTCGAGAGCCGCGGCGCGGCGGGCCGGAATCCAGCAGGCGACGGACGCGATGAGGGCGAATCCGGCGGCCACCGTGATCAGCGTCAGCGGGTCGGTCGGCTTCACCCCGTACAGCATCCCCGTCATCAGGCGGGTGAGCGCCACTGATCCGGCCAGCCCGAAGGCCAGTCCCGCCAGGGCGGGCTTGAGTCCCTGGCCGACGACCTGGGCAACGATCTGTCCGCGGTCCGCCCCGAGCGCTTTCCTGAGGCCGATCTCGTGCGTGCGGCGGGACACGTTGTAGGCGATGACGCCGTAAATGCCGATCGCGGCAAGGCACAGGGCCACGGCGGCGAAGATCGCGAGCACGACCAGGTTGAAGCGCGGGGATACCAGCTCCTGCCCGACCGCCTCTTCCATGGTGCGATAGCCGCTGACGCTGACATCGGGGGCAACCGCCGCGACTCGCGTCCGGACGACCCTCTCCAACGCCGCCGGGTCGCCGGTGGTCCGGAGAACGAAGAAGCTGGCGAACCGGGTGCGCTGCGCGATGGGCCAGTAGATCTCGGGCTCCGGCACGGCGTCCGGTCGAAACGGCTTCACGTCTTCCACCACCCCGATCACGTCCACCGTTCCACGACGCTCGAGATCGATCCGGCCTCCCACGGCGCTTCCGTTCGGGAAGAATCGCTCCGCGAGTGTCCGGTTCACGATCGCCACCGGAGCGCCGGCCGAGTCGTCCGCGGCTTCGAAGTAGCGGCCCTCGAGGAGGGGTATGCCCATCGCCGGGAGAAACCCGGGGTCCTGGTCGTACCAGCGGGCTACCGGCATTCGGCCCGGCTCCACGGGGGAGCCGGCCACCCGGAAGGCGATCGTCTCGCGCCCGCCGAACAGCGGACCGGCCGATGCGGTCCCCGTCGCGACAACGGAAGGCAGGGCCCTCAGCTCGGCCGAGATCTGCTCGAACGCGGCCACCACCTGCTGGCCGGTCTCGTATTTCCCGTCCGAGGCGAGCGTCCAGAATGTGACCAGATGCTCGCGCTCGAAGCCGGGCTCCCAGGCCGCCACGTCGAGGAACGCGCGTCCGAGCAGCCCGGCGCCCACCAGAAGCACGAGGCCGAGGGCCACCTCCCCGGCCACCAGGGCCGCCCGGGTGCCGAGGCCCATGCGACCCCTGCGCTCCGGCCCCGTGCGAAGCGACGAGACGAGGTCCGGACGGGATGCCCGGATCGCGGGCAGCAGACCGAACAGAAGCGTTGCAAGGGCCGCGGCGCCGACGGTGAACAGAATCGCAGCACCGTCGATCGAAACTTCATCGACGCGAGGGATCCCGGCCGGGGCGAGCGCCACGAAGGTCCGCACGCCCCAGGCCGCGAGCAGGAGTCCGAGCCCGGCTCCAACGCCTGCCAGGAGCACTCCCTCCACCAGGAGCATGCGGACCAGACGCCCGGCGCCCGCTCCGAGGGATCGGCGCACCGCGAATTCCCTTTCGCGCCGAACGGATCGGGCCATCAGGAGGTTCGCCACGTTGGCGCACCCGATGAGGAGCACGAAGACAACCGCGCCCATGAAGACGTTGATGGCGCGGCGTGATCCACCGACCACGGAGTCGTGAAGCGGCATTCCGCGCAGGCCCCACCCGCCGTTCGTGTCCGGGTATTCTTCCCCCAGTGCCGCCGCCACGGTTCGCAGCTCGGCGACACCCTCTTCGATGGACAGCCCCGGCCGAAGCCGCCCGATGGTCCAGAATCCGCGCCACCCCCGGTTGGCCGGGTCGGCGTAATCGAACGGGATCGGGCGCCAGATCTGCACCGCTTCGAGACCCGGGACTTTCACGCCGGGCGGAAGCACCCCGACGACCGTGGCCCGCTGGTCATCGATCGTGATTCCGCCACCCAGCAGGTCGGGGTCGGAGCCGAACCGCGTCTGCCACATCGCGTTCGACAGGATGACCACCGGGGCCGCGTCCGGCCCGAGGTCCGCTGCCGTGAAGGTCCTGCCCAGCGCGGTCGATATGCCGAAGACGTGGAACAGCTCGGCATCCGCCAGGCCACCGCGCACACTCTCGGCTCCCTCCGTTCCCCGCAGGATGAAAGGCCAGCCCCGTCCCGCGCCGATCCTCTCGAAGGCGTTGCTCCGAGCGCCGAGATCGCGGGCGTTCACGAAGGAAGCGACGCAGAACCCGGCGACGGACTCGTGCTCCTCACAGATCTCCACCAGCCGGTCCGGATCCGGGAAGTCCAGCGGCCTCAGGACGACGCCGTTCAGGACGCTGAAGATGGCGGTGTTGGCTCCGATCCCCAGCGCCAGGGTGAGGACGACCGCCGCCGCGAACCCGGGAGTCCTGCCGAGGGAACGGACCGCGAAGCGGACGTCCGACACCAGGTCTTCCAACGGGCGGATTCCCCGCGCGTCCCTCACCTCTTCCTTGACCCGCTCCACTCCTCCGAGCCGGCGCAGGGCTTCCCGCCGCGCCGCGGCCGGCTCCATCCCGGTCCGCAGGTTCGCTTCGGTCTCGAGCTCGATGTGGAGGCGAATCTCGTCCGCGAGGCTCGCCTCCATGTCGTCCCGCCTGAGCAGTGCCGACAGCCGTTCCCGCGCTTCACTCCACACAGACATCTCGCCTCCTCCCCCTCGTCCCCTCCGAGACCACGTCAGCCAACCGACAGGATCCGATCCACCGCTCCCGACACCAGACGCCAGTTAGCGGCCTCCTTTCCGAGGCGCCTCTGCCCCGCCGCGGTGAGGTCGTAGTAACGGGCCCGCCGGTTGTTCTCCGTCACTTTCCATTCCGCCCGGATCCAGCCCTTGCGGACGAGCCGCTGGAGCGCCGGATACAGCGAACCCTGGTTGACGCGGAACACGTCCTCGGACACCTGCTGGATGTGGTGGGCGATCTGCCATCCGTGCATCGGCTGTATGGCCAGGCTCCGCAACACGATCAGGTCCAGCGTGCCCTGCAGGAGATCGGCGTTCTTTCTGCCCATGCGCCTCGCCTTCGGTTTCCCTGAAGCGGTCCCTCCACTTCTCTAGACAATCTAGAGGAACGAAGGGTTGGCGGCCAGCGACCCGATGTCCGCTGCCGGACCGGGACCTCGCATCATCTCCAGGAGACGAGAGGCATCATCTCACGGGAGAGGCGAGCATGGCCGGACAGAGCAGCGTCGTCGCGACCCTGACTTCGGACGCCCTGCGGGTCGCGCTGGAGCGCAACGCGACGGCCGTCGCAAAGCGGCCTTTCGTGGGGCAGGGAACGGCGACCACGACGGTGAAGGTGCTCGAGGGAACGCGATGCGAGATCACGGAAGGGCCGTGGCGCCTGATCACCGACATGACGCCGAAGTACGGAGGCAACTCCGCCGGTCCGACGCCCGGCACCCTGGGTCGGGCAGCGCTCGGCTCCTGCATGGCTTCGGCCTACGTGATGTGGGCATCGCGAATGGGGGTGCCGATTCACGGGCTGACCGTCGAGGTCGAGGCGGACTACGACGTCCGCGGCGAGCTGGGGGTCGGGCCGGTGTCACCGGCGTACAGCGAGGTGCGCTGCGTGGTCACGGTGGAGTCCGACGCTCCGGAACGGGACGTCTGCGAAGTGCTGCGCGTCGCGGATGAGCACGCCGCCTACCTGCAGATCTTCACCCAGCCGGTGCGTGTGTTGAGGGAGACCTGGTTCTCCCTTCCTCCAGCCGACAGGGGCACCGTGCCAGCCGACATCGGCTAGAGCCGAGGATTGGCCTTCCGCCAGCTCGCGACGAACGCGTCCGCCAGGCGCTCGACGTCCGCCTGCAGCGTCTCCCCCGCCCTCGACATTCCCGTGACCGTCAAACGCTCCCGCGACCACGTCCGGGCCGGTCCCAGCCACCGGTTCAGCGTCGACGCGGCGGGCTGATGAAAGGAGAGCGAGGTAAGCAGTACGACGTCGGGACCGACCTCGAGAGGGATCGCGGTGACGTCCAGAAGGAGGTAGGCTACGGCGAAGCCGGCGACCGGCAGTCCGGCTGACCGGAGCTTCGCGTCGAGCTTCGACGACAGCGCATCGCCGGACACACCCAGGTCCGCCGCCGCTCCCTCCAGATCCGGCACGATGATCTCGAGCTTACCGATGCGCTCGAGGCTCGCGATCTCGGTTTCCGACTGGGCCCTCGCCTCGCCGGCCCGAGCGACCAGCAGGACCGCTGCGGCCAGGCCCGCGGCCAGTCTCGCCCGCCTGTTCATTCGCCCCCCGACTGCCGGGTCCGGACCTCGTCCGGGCCGTCGACCGATCCGGCGCCAACACACACAAATGATAACACTTCGGTGACTCCCGCGTGCCCCGGAGGCGTTCGTGCCCTGAGCGCGGCAGGGGCGGGCGCTATCGGCCAACGCCGGGACACATTGACACGCACCGGAACATCCGAGAATCCAATCCCTCCAGGCCTGCCCCCGCGGGAATGAGCAGAAGTACCTAGGTGCCCGCGTAATTCTACTGAAGAACGCCCGTTGTCCCTTATCTGGCACCGTTTGTGCACTTGTTCACATGCCGAACTGTCGGCTCGACGACACCCCCCCAGTGCCGTCGAGGCTTGTTTGTTCCGGGGAGAGCAACCTATCAAGGGGCATTTCAATGAGACTCAGACACGGGTTGGGGATGATCGCAATCCTGTCGCTCGCGCTGGCCGGCTGTACGGGCGACACGGGTCCGCAGGGACCCGCGGGCCCGCAGGGCCCGGAAGGCCCGGAAGGGCCGGAAGGACCTCCGGGAGCCAGCTTCAGCGAGTTCGCCTACCAGGGCGACTTCGGTGAGGCGTGCCAGCACTGCCATTCGACGACGGTCGAGAGCGTGCTGACGACGAACCACACGAACGCGTTCCTGGACCTCGGCGCCAGCCAGGACGATCTGTACTGCCTGCAGTGCCACACGACCGGATTCAACTGCACGGTCGCGCACGGTGACACGGAGATCGATCCGGCGAACTGCGTGGAGCCGTCGGACGGCTACAGCGGGTACATCGGCGACGACACCGAGCTGGGCGCCGAGCGGCGCATGGCGCTGGAGGGAGTGCAGTGCGAGTCGTGCCACGGCGCGATGGGTCCGAACTTCAACGCGCACATCCCGGAAGTGTCCTTCTCGACGTGGGACAACTCGCTGTGCGCCGGCTGCCACGACGCTCAGATCACGGAGTGGGAGACGTCGCGGCACGCGCTGTCCGCGGACGGCGATCCCGAAGCGCTGGCGGAGGAATGGGGGCGGAGCTCCTGCGACTACTGCCACACGTCCGAGGGCTTCATCCGGACGTACGACCCGACGTACCTGACGTACGATTTCGAGGGCGAGTACAGC